>CAIXDD010000232.1 GCA_903918155.1 uncultured Hyphomicrobiales bacterium | reverse complement strand
TTGGCGTTTAAGGTCTTGCTTGAACTTGGCTTTTCGCCGTCAGCGCGCAAGAAAGAACGGGCGGGGATGGAGATCGGGAAGCGACCCACGGTGGAGGGTTTGCGCGCGCTGGCGGCCGACAGGCTGGCGGCGGCCGAGAATCCGTTCAAGCTGTGGTTCTTCCTCAGCGCGTTCCTGTGCATCGGGCTCGTCGCGGCGAATATCCTGACGCTGTCGGTCTTTTTCGATGTGGTGTTCGGCGGCTTCGGCCTTTCCCCGGCCGCGGTGGAGGCGCTCGGCTATTACGTCATCGCGCGCTCGGTTCTCTTTTTCGCGGCGACGGCGGTTTACTTCGTCGCATATGCGCGGCGACGGTTCTTCGTCGCCCTGTCGACGGGCTTCGTCCTGCTGATGGCGTTCAATCTGGTGAACGACTGGATCCTCGTTTATGCGCAGCTGCCCGCCGACGCTTTGCCGTTCGCCTTCGTCATGACGGGGCTGCGGCTGGTCGCCATGGCCCTGCTCGTCGTCAATGCGCGGCTTTACGCCGCCGGACGCGTCTAGGCCCGCCGGGCCCCATTCCTTCACGAAAGATGAACGCGCCGCCGCGCGCGCCTGCGTCAAAACGGGAAAAGGCGAACGCGCGCGAACGATCCGTGGATATCCACAGGCTGAATCAGGAATGCGCCGCCCCGCAGGCGTCAGAACAGGAGGGCGACGGCGTCGGGATCGGCGAAGCCGGCGGCCAGACAGCCGAAGAACACATAGGCGCCGGCCACGTCCCACAGCGACAGCTCGCCACGGGAGGGCGGGCGTCCGGCGAGATTCTCGCCGGCGGCTTTCTCCCTGCGCCAGGCATGGAGCGCGACGGCGGCGCCCGCCAGCACCAGAAGGGCCGCGATGGCCCCAATGGCGACCTGCCGGGGCGCGACGAGGAGCAAGGCTGCGCCGATGGCCGAGAGAATGACGTTCAGGCGCTGAAACAGCAGGGGGGCCGCATGACGCGGGTCGCGCGGATCAAGCGGGCGCTCGGGCCGCGAGGCGCGACGCTGGGGGCGCGCCAGGGCGATGGCGATGGATTTCGCAGACCGCCGCGGGACCATGCTCGCATTCTCCTCGGCCAAGGCGCCAGGCACCGTCGTCCAAGGAGGTAAGCCTGCGGCGCGGCCCTGAACATTCGTAAGCCTGCGCCGGAAGGTTTGCCCCCGTTGAAATGCGGGGGCGTCCTCGCCTTTTCACATCGCGCCTTGACTCCGGGCCGCGGGAGTCGTTTCATAGAACAAATAGAGAACGAATCTGAGCGGAGAGAACCGATGTCGCAGGGCGGCGGGTCGGAACGCATCGGCTTTTTGCGCGCGGCCATCGCCCGCATCGAGGCGGGCGGGTCCATCGAGAAGCGGCCGGGCCTTCAGGGGCCGGGGGAGGCGGGCGCAGGCGCGTTCGGGCGCGTTCTTGCGGGGGGACGGGGCGTCTTCTGCGAAGTCGCGCCGGCCGCGTCCCACGACAGGGGGGCGGCCTCCGGCTTCGCGCTGGCGCTGGCGGCCCGCTGCGCGCGGGAGGCGGGCGGCCCGCTCCTGTGGGTCGCGGAGGATTTCGCCTGCGTCGAATGGGGCGTCCCGTGTGGGCCGGGGCTGGCCGCCTATGGGCTCGCCTGGCGCGACCTGACGCTGATGCGCCTGCCGCGCCGGGCGGATGTGTGGCTGGCGATGGAGGAGGCGATCCGCGCCCGCGTGTTCGCGGCCATCGTGGCGGAGCCGGCCGGGCTTGAGGGCGCGGAGGCGCCCAAGATTCTGCGCAGGCTCGCCATGGGCGCGCGGGCGGCGGGGGCGCGGATGATCCTGCTGCGCCCGCCTGCGGGCGAGCGCCTGCCTTTTCTGGCGCCCACGCCCTTGCGTTTCGAGGTCGCCGCGCGGCCCGCGCCCCGTCCCGCCGCCGGTCGGCGGCCCTTGCCGGGACAGGGCGCCTGGCGCGTGCGTTACGCGGGGCCCGGCGGGCGCCTGCCGCAATTCGGCTCCGACGCGTTCCACGAGGTCGATCTCTCGCCCGTCGATCTCTCGCCCGTCGATCTCTCGCCTGTCGATTTCTCGCCTGCGGATTTCGCTCTTCGCCTCGCGCCAGCGCCAACGGCCGCCCTAACGGAGGATTTCATCGGTGCCGCGTTATCTTTGCGTCCGCTTGTCGGCCTTTCCGGTCGGGCTGCCTGATTCAGCGGAAAAGCTGGCGCTCCTCGCCGAAGCCTGTCGGCGCTACACGCCGCTGGTCGCCTGCGATCCGCCTGACGGGCTCGTGCTCGACATCGCGGGCGCGGCGCATCTGTTTGGCGGCGAGGCCGCGCTGGCGCAGCTGATCGAGGGCCGCTTCGCGCGTCTGGGCGCGCGCGTCGCCGTGGCGGATTCGCCGGAGGCCGCCTGGGCGCTGGCGCATTTCGCGCCCGCGTCGGCGGCGCGCAATCTGCCGAGCGGCGACGCGAAGGCGCTCGCGCGCGCCATGCATCCTTTGCCGACGGCGGCGCTGCGCCTGTCGGACGACGTGGCGCTGGCGCTTTCGCAGACGGGGCTGAAGACCATCGGCGACGTGGCCACGCGCCCGCGCGCGCCCATCGCCGCGCGGTTCGGCGCGCAGGTCTTCGCGCGGCTCGATGCGATGATGGGACATGCGAAAAGCCCCATTTCGCCGCGCTTCGAGGCGCCCGCCTATGTGGTCGAGCGCCGCTATGCGGAGGGCGTGCGCGCCCGTCCCCATATCGAGGACATCCTGCTCGCGCTGGCGCAGGAGGCCTGCGGCCTGCTCGCCCGGCATGACGAAGGCGCGCGCCGGCTCGCCGTCGTGCTCTTCCGCGTCGACGGGCTGACGCGGCGCGTGGACGTGGCGACGAGCCGCCCCCTGCGCGACGCGCCGTCCATGCTGCGCCTGTTTCGCGGCAAGCTCGACGCGCTGGAGGAAAGCGCGCGCGAGGCGCTCGATCCCGGCTATGGATTCGATCTCATTCGCCTTGCGGTGATGCAGGCCGAGCCGCTGGCCGCGCGTCAGGAGGGATTGCGGCTCGAAGCCGCGCCGCAAGCCGCGTCTCAAGCCGCGTCTCAAGCCGCGCCAGCGATCGGCCCTGCGGGAATGGGCTTTGGCCGCGACGGGCGCCCGCAGGACGCGCTCGCCGATTTCATCGACCGCATGAGCGCGCGCTTCGGCGCCCAGCGCGTGCTGCGCCTTGCGCCGCAAGATTCCCACATGCCCGAACGCGCGATGATCGCTGCGCCCGCGACGATTCCTCCTGAGCGGGCGCGCGAAAGCGGGGAGCCTGCGCCCGCCGCTGACGAGCGGCCGCTGCGCCTGTTCGAACGGCCCGAGCCCATCGACGCCATCGCGCAGGCGCCGGACGGTCCGCCCCTCAAGTTCCGCTGGCGGCGCATGGTGCATGACGTGGTCGCCTATGAGGGGCCCGAGCGCATCGCCCCCGAATGGTGGCGCGACGCGCAGGACAGGCTCACGCGCGATTATTTCCGCGTGGAGGACGTGCATGGCCGGCGCTTCTGGCTCTATCGCGAAGGGCTTTACGACGGCGAGGCGGCGCAGCGTCCGCGCTGGTTCGTGCAGGGCCTGTTCGCATGAGCGCGCCCGCTTACGCGGAACTGGCGGCGGCGACGAATTTCTCCTTCCTGCGCGGCGCCTCCCATCCCGAGGAGATGGTGGCGCAGGCGCAGGCGCTGGGCCTGGCCGGCATCGGAATCGCCGACCGCAATTCGGTGGCCGGCGTGGTGCGCGCCCATGTCTATGCGCGCGAACAGGGATGCGCCCTGCATGTGGCACCGGGCGCGCGGCTCGTCTTCAGCGACGGCGCGCCCGATCTGCTCGCCTATCCGCAGGATCGCGCCGCATGGGGGCGCCTGTGCCGCCTGCTCACGCGGGGAAATCTGCGCGGGCGCAAGGGCTCCTGCGTGCTCGTCTTCGACGATCTCGTCGAATGGCGCGAGGGCCTGCGGTTCATCGCGCTGGAGGCGGGCGCGGGCGAACGGCAGCGCGGCGAGGCGCGTTTCCTGCGCGAGCTGGCGGCTCTGGCGCCCGGCCGCGTCTGGCTGGCCGCGCGCATGGATTACGGGGGGCGGATGCGCGCGCGGCTTGCGCGCCGGGCGGGGCTGGCGCGCGAGATCGGCGCGCCGCTGCTGGCGGTCAACGATCCGCTGATGCACATTCGCGAACGCCGCGACCTTGCGGACGCGCTGGCCTGCGTGCGCGAGGGCGCGCAGATCGCGCAGGCGGGACGCGCGCTCCTGCAGGCCAATGGCGAGCGCCATCTCAAAAGCCCGCAGGAAATGGCGCGCCTGTTCGCCGAAGCGCCCGAGGCGGTCGCCGAGACGCTGCGCTTTCTCGACGGGCTGTCCTTCTCGCTTGATCAATTGCGCTACGAATATCCCGATGAATTGCGCGCCGGCCATCCCAGCGAACAGGCGGCGCTGGAGGCTTTCGCGTGGGAGGGCGCGCGCGCCCGCTATCCCGAGGGCGTGCCGCAAAAGGTTGCGGACGCCATCGTCCATGAGCTGGCCATCGTCGCCGCCTTGGGCTACGCGGCGTATTTTCTCACCGTGCATGACATCGTGCGCTTTGCGCGCGCGCGCGGCATTTTGTGCCAGGGGCGCGGATCGGCGGCCAATTCCGTCGTCTGTTTCTGTCTGGGCGTGACGGAGGTCGATCCCACGAAACACGATCTCCTGTTCGAGCGCTTCATTTCGCCCGAACGGCGCGAGCCGCCCGACATCGACGTGGATTTCGAACATGAGCGGCGCGAAGAGGCGATGCAATATATCTACGAGCGCTACGGCCGCGAACGCGCGGGGCTCGCCGCCGCCGTCATCACCTATCGCGGCCGTTCGGCCGTGCGCGAGATCGGCAAGGTCTTCGGCCTTGAGGAGGAGGCGCTTGCGACCATGGCCGGCGCCGTCTGGGGCGGATCGGCGCAGGCCGAGGAGGCGGCGCAGGCGGCGGGCTTCGACGCGCAAGATCCGCGCGTGGCCCATTTCAAGCGATTGAGCGAGGAGATCGAAGGCTTTCCGCGCCATCTGTCGCAGCATACGGGCGGATTCGTCATCACCCGCACGCGGCTGGACGAAGTGGTTCCCATCGCGCCTGCGGCGATGGAGGGGCGCACGACGATCGAATGGGACAAGAACGATCTCGACGCGCTCGGCATTCTCAAGATCGACGTGCTCGCGCTGGGGATGCTCTCGTGCCTGCGCGGCGCGCTCGATCTTCTGGCGCGCCATTACGGCGAGCGGCTCACGCTCGCCACGATCCCCGCCGAGGAGCCCTGCGTCTATGACATGATCTGCCGCGCCGACACGGTGGGCGTGTTCCAGATCGAAAGCCGCGCGCAAATGTCCATGCTGCCGCGGCTGCGCCCGCGCGCCTTCTACGATCTCGTGATCGAAGTCGCCATCGTGCGGCCCGGCCCCATTCAGGGCGACATGGTGCATCCTTATCTGCGCCGCCGGCAGGGGTTCGAGCCCGTCTCCTTTCCCTCCCGCGAGCTGGAGGAGGTTTTGGGCAAGACGCTGGGCGTGCCGCTGTTCCAGGAACAGGCCATGAAAATCGCCATCGTCGCGGCGGGCTTCTCGCCGGCGGAGGCCGATCGATTGCGCCGCGCCATGGCGACCTTCAAACGCGTGGGCACGATCCATACGTTCCGCATCAAGATGATCGAGGGCATGGCCGCGCGCGGCTATGAGCGCGATTTCGCGGAGCGCTGTTTCGCGCAGATCGAGGGCTTCGGCTCCTATGGCTTTCCTGAAAGCCATGCGGCCTCCTTCGCCTTGCTCGTCTACGCCTCCAGCTGGTTCAAATGCCGCTATCCCGACGTCTTCGCCTGCGCGCTGCTCAATGCGCAGCCCATGGGGTTCTACGCGCCTGCGCAGATCGTGCGCGACGCGCGCGAGCATGGGACGGACGTGCGCGAGATCGACGTGAATTTCTCCGATTGGGATTGCACGCTCGAAGACGCGCAGGGCGCGCCGCGCTTCATCAAGCGCCGTCACGCCGAACAGGCGCCCCATATCCGCGCGACCCACGCCGTGCGGCTGGGCTTGCGCATGGCCAAGGGCCTGCGCGAGGCGGACATGCGCCGGCTCGTGGCCTTGCGCGGGCGGGGATATGATTCCGTGCGCGACGTCTGGCTGCGCACCGGCCTTTCGCCCGCCGTGCTGGAGCGGCTGGCGGGCGCGGACGCCTTTCGCTCGCTCGGCCTTGATCGACGCGAGGCGCTATGGGCCGCGCGCGGCCTCAATCGCGCCGGCGACAAGGACGATCTGGCTTTGTGGCGTTTCGTGGCGCTTAGCGAGATCGAGCCCGACGCGCATCTGCCGCCCATGCCGCTGGGCGAACATGTGGTGGAGGATTATCGCGCGCTCTCGCTGTCGCTGAAGGCGCATCCGCTGGGCTTTTTGCGGGGCGATCTGGCCGGGCGAGGAGTCCTGCCCTGCGCTGCGGCGCGCGACGGCGTGGCGCGCGGCGCGCGCGTGCGGGTGGCGGGCCTCGTGCTCGTGCGGCAGCGGCCGGGTTCGGCGAAGGGCGTCGTGTTCATGACGCTGGAAGATGAAACGGGCGTGGCCAATGTCGTCGTCTGGCCGAAGGTTTTCGAGGCGCAGCGCGGGCTGGTCATCGGCGCGCGGCTTGTCGCCGTCACCGGGCGCTTGCAAAGCGAGGCGGGCGTGACGCATGTGGTCGCCGAACGGCTCGAAGACCTGTCGCATCTGCTCGCCGCCTTGTCGGCGCGCGGGGCCGATCTCCTCGCGCTCGCCCGCGCCGACGAAGTGCGTCGCCCGCTGGGCCGCGACCCGCGCGAAAAGACGGCGCGCGAAAAGACGGCGCGCCAAGAGACGGCGCGCCAAGATTCGAAGCGCCAAGAGACGGCGCATGAAATGGCGGCGAACCAAAAGGCGGCGCGCAGAACAGCTGCCGTCATGCCGAAGGGGCGCAATTTCCATTGACCCGTGGGGAGCGGCCGTCCAGCATTGACCCGCGCGCCCGCGCCCCCTAATCGGAAAGGCCATGCGGGAGGACCTCATGAAACGCCCCTTGCGCCTTCTCCTCTTGCTCGCCTTTTGCGCCGCCGCCGCAGGTCCCGCGCGCGCGCAGGCGCCGACGCAAGCCCCGCTCGTCTTCGCCGCCGCCAGCCTCAAATCCGCGCTCGACGAGGCGGCCGCCGCTTACGCCGGCGGCCCGGCGCCGCGCCTGAGCTATGGCGGCTCGCTCGCGCTCGTGCGCCAGATCGCGCAAGGCGCGCCCGCCGATCTTCTCTGCGCCGCCGACGCCGAGACGATGGACGCCGCGCAGGCCCAGGGGCTCATCGCGCCCGACAGCCGCGCGGACCTGTTCGGCAATGCGCTTGTGCTGGCCGCGCCGGTCGACTCGCCCCTCTCCGATCTTCCCCTCGCCGCCGCGCCCTTCGCGCAAGCTCTGGGGGCGGGCCGGCTCGCGCTCGGCCATGTGGAATCCGTGCCGGCGGGCCGCTATGCGCGCGAGGCTTTGCGCGCGCTCGGCCTTTGGGAGATCGCGCGCCCGCGTCTGGCGATGAGCGAGAACGTGCGCGCCGCGCTGGTCTTCGTCGCGCGCGGAGAGGCGCCGCTGGGGATCGTCTATGCGACCGACGCGGCCTCCGAGCCGCGCGTGAAGATCGTCGCGCGGTTTCCCGCAAGCTCCCATGCGCGCATCGTCTATCCTTGCGCGCTGACCGCGCAGGCGCGCGCGCGCGCGTCCGCGCAGGCCTTTCTCGATTATCTGGCGAGCGAGGCCGCATGGCCCGCTTTCGCGCGGCAGGGATTTTCGCGGCCGCGCTAGGGCGACGCGTCACGCGCACGCGCCTCGCGCGCGTCAAGCGCGGTTGTAGACGTCCTCGAGGCGCACGATGTCGTCTTCGCCGAGATAGCTGCCCGTCTGCACCTCGATGAGTTCGAGGTCGATCTTGCCGGGATTCTCCAGCCGGTGCACGCAGCCGATGGGCAGATAGATCGACTCGTTTTCGTGCACGAGCAGCTTTTCCTCGTCGCGCGTCACCACGGCCGTTCCGTGCACCACCACCCAATGTTCCGCGCGATGATGATGCTTTTGCAGCGACAGCGCGGCGCCGGGCTTCACGCTGATGCGCTTCACCTGATGGCGCGCGCCCGCGTCGATGCTCTGGTAATAGCCCCAGGGGCGATAGACGCGCCGATGTTCGAGCGGCTCGCGCCGTCCCTGCGCCTTCAGGATGGCGACCAGCTCCTTCACCTTGTCGGATTTGTCGGCGGCGGCCACCAGAACCGCGTCGCCCGTCGTCACGACCACGATGTCGCTGACGCCCACCACGGCGGCCACGCCTTCGTCGGCGCGCAGATAGACGTTGCGGGATTCCATCACCACGCCTTCGCCGCGCACGACATTGCCGTTCTCGTCCTGCGCGGAGAGATCGCGCACGGAGGCCCATGAGCCCACGTCCGACCAGCCCACGTCGCAGGGGATGACGGCCGCGCGGTCCGTGCGCTCCATCACCGCGTAATCGATGGACTTGCGCGGCGCGCGTTCAAAGCTCTGCGCGTCGAGCACGAGGAAATCGAGGTCCGCGCGGGCTTGCTCCACCGCGTCGCGGGCGGCTTGGGCCATCTCCGGTTCGAACGCCTCGATCTGCGCGCGCATCACGTCGGCGCGGAAAAAGAAATTGCCGGAATTCCACAAATAGCCCTCCGCCATATAGCGCGCGGCGGTTTGCGCGTCGGGCTTTTCGGCGAAGGAGCGCACCTTGCGCACGCCGCTCACTTGCGTGGCCGGCTCGCCGGGGCGGATGTAGCCATAGCCCGTCGCGGGATGATCGGGCGTGACGCCCAGCGTCACGACATAGCCTTCGGCCGCCGCTTGCGCCGCCTGCGCGCAGAGCGCGAGAAAGCCGTCGCGGTCGCGGATCGCATGGTCGGAGGCGAGCATGGCGACCACGCTGTCGGGGGCGCGGCGGAAGGCGAGTTCGGCGGCCACGGCGACGGCGGGGCCGGAATCGCGGCGCGAAGGCTCGAGCACGATCTCCCCGCTCACGCCCGCCACCTGCATCTGCTCGCCCACGAGGAAGCGGTAATCGCGATTGGTGACGATGGTGGGGGCGGCGAAGGCGGGCGAACGCGCCAGCATGGCGAGCGTGGTCTGAAAGGTGGAGCGCTCGTCCAGCAGCGGAATGAATTGCTTGGGCAGGCTCTCGCGGGAGACCGGCCACATGCGCGTGCCGGAGCCGCCGCACATGATGAACGGAAGAATGAGCGACATGCGTGGGGCCTTTCTCCCGTTGGGCCTTTGGCGCCGCCGCCCGCTTGAGGCGTCGCGCAGCGGCCCTTGTCTAGTCTGGCTTGCGCCGGCGCGCAACCGGGCGCGCGGGAGCCGGGCGCCTCTTCGTCATGGTTTGGTCGCGCAAGACAGGCTATGCAGCGCCCATGCAGCCCCTTGACGGACACAACGCGACCACGCCGAACGCCCGCGCGCCCGCCCCATCCCTGCGCGCAGCGCTTGCGGGCTTTCGCCGCGAATGGGCGGAGACGCTGAAGCTCGCCTGGCCCATGGCGCTCACCCAATTGGGGCAGGTGGCGATGCTCACGACCGATCTCGTGATGATCGGCCGGCTCGGCGAACAGGCGATGGCGGCGGCCTCGCTCGCCCATACCGTGCTGTTCGCCGCGCTTGTGCTGGGCATGGGGCTCGTCTCCGCCGTGGCGCCTCTGGCCGCGCAGGCTTTCGGCGCGCAAAATCCCGCCGGCCTGCGCGAGGCCTTGCGCGCGGGATTGTGGATCACAGCGCTAGTGGGCGCGCCGCTCACCGCCGGCCAGTTCTGGGGCTATGAGCTGCTTCTGCTCGCCGGCCAGCAGCCCGAGGTAGCAGCCCTCGCCGACCGCTATCTCGACGGGCTGGCGTGGAGCGTGGCGCCGGCCTGGGCCTTTGTCGCGCTGCGCGGCTTCATGGGCGCGGTGAACCGGCCCGAGCCCGCGCTCTGGATCATGCTCGCCGCCGTGCCCCTCAACGCGCTGCTCGCCTATGCGCTCATCTTCGGCGCGGCGGGCCTGCCGGCGCTCGACGTGCTGGGCGCGGGCGTGGCGACGACCATCGTCAACGTGCTGATGTGCGTCGCCTGCCTTCTCGTGGTGGCGCTGCGCGCGCCCTTTCGCGCCTATCGCCCGCTGGCGGGACTGGGGCGCCCCGATTGGGCGACCATGCGCGCGCTGCTGGTCATCGGCGCGCCGATCTCGCTCGCCTTCTTTCTCGAATACGGCCTGTTTTCGGGCGCCTCGCTGATGATGGGGCGGATCGGCGCGGCCGATCTTGCGGCCCATCAGGTCGCGTTGCAGACGGCGACGATCCTGTTCATGGCGCCGTTCGGCATCTCCATGGCGGCGACGGTGCGGGTCGGGCAGGCGGTGGGGCGGGCGGATCTGGCGGGCGCGCGGCGGGCGGGATTTTCGGCCTGCGCCATCGGCTTCGTCTTCATGCTGGCGATGACGGGCGCCATTCTCGCGGGCCGGCACGTCATTCCCCACGCCTTTCTGGGCGGCGACACGAGCGCGCAGACCTTCGCGCTCGCCGCCAGCCTGCTGACGGTGGGGGCCACGTTTTTCGTGTTCGACGGCGTGCAGACCGTGTGCAACGGCGCGCTGCGGGGCATGGGCGACACGCGCGTGCCGCTTCTGTTCTCGGTCTTCGCCTTCTGGTGCGTGGGCTTTCTCGCCGCGCTGCTGCTGGGCTTTTCGGCGGGGCTGGGGGGCGTGGGCGTGTGGGCGGGGCTCACGCTGGGGCTTGCGGTCTATGCGGTGCTTCTGGTGTGGCGTTTCGAGCGCCTGACCCGGCCGGGCTGACCCGCGCCTTGCCAGCGGCCGCGAGTTTGGGCATATCTGGCCCAGCGCGGGTGTAGCTCAATGGTAGAGCAGCAGCCTT
>CAIXDD010000231.1 GCA_903918155.1 uncultured Hyphomicrobiales bacterium | reverse complement strand
GTCGGCGGCGCCACATGGTCGCGAATGGCGAGCAGCGAGAAGATCGCCTCCACCGCGCCCGCCGCGCCCAGCAGATGGCCGATGGCCGATTTCGTCGACGACATCGAAATGCCCGCCGCCGCATCGCCCACGACGCGCTGCACCGCGCCCAGCTCGATCTCGTCGCCCAGCGGCGTCGAGGTGCCATGGGCGTTGATGTAATCGATCTGCGCCGGCGAGACGCCCGCGCGCTTGATCGCCGCGCTCATGCAGCGGAAGGCGCCGTCGCCGTCCTCGGAAGGGGCGGTGATGTGATAGGCGTCGCCCGACAGGCCATAGCCGATCAGCTCGCCGTAAATTTTCGCGCCGCGCGCCTTGGCGTGCTCGTATTCCTCCAGCACGACGCAGCCCGCGCCCTCGCCCATGACGAAACCGTCGCGGTCCTTGTCGTAGGGACGGGAGCCCTTCTCGGGCGCGTCGTTGAAGCTGGTGGACAGCGCGCGGCAGGCGGCGAAGCCGGCCATGCCCAAGCGGTTGACGGCGGATTCGGCGCCGCCCGCCACCATCACGTCGGCGTCGCCCAGCCCGATCAGGCGGCCGGCGTCGCCAATGGCGTGCGCGCCCGTCGAACAGGCGGTGACGACCGAATGGTTCGGCCCCTTCAGGCCGTGCATGATCGAAATATGGCCGGAGGCGAGATTGATGAGCCGGCCCGGCACGAAGAAGGGCGACAGGCGGCGCGGCCCGCGCTCCTTCACGAGAATGGCGGCCTCATAAATGCCGCCAAGGCCGCCGATGCCCGAGCCCACCAGAACGCCGGTGGAATTGCGCTCGTCGGCGGTCTTGGGCGCCCAGCCTGAATCGGCGAGGGCCTGCGTGGCCGCGCTCACCGCATAGATGATGAAATCGTCGACCTTGCGCTGCTCCTTGGGCTCCATCCACGCGTCGGGATTCCAGGTGCCGTTCGAGCCGTCGCCGCGCTTCACCTGGCAGGCGATCTGGCAAGGCAGGTCGGAGACTTCGAAATTCTCGATGCGGGCGGCGCCGCTGCGGCCTGCGAGGATGCGCGACCAGGTTTCCTCCGCCGTGCCCGCCAGAGGCGAAACCATGCCGATTCCGGTGACGACAACCCTTCTCACCCGCGGTCTCCATGTCAGGTTAAGCGCCGGATCAGGCCTGATGACCTTCGCCGCAAGGACCAGAGCGGCGGGGCGACGTCAAGCCGGCGCCCCGACGCGACAAGGGCCGGGAATCCCGGCCCTGCCTGCGTGCGGGCTCATGCGCCCGCAAGAAAACGACCGCCCGCGAGCGCGGCGCGCGAGATCAGCCGGCGGAGGCTTTCACGAGGAACTTCACGGCGTCGCCGACCGTCGTGATCGTCTCGGCGGCGTCGTCGGGGATCTCGACCCCGAACTCTTCCTCGAAAGCCATCACGAGTTCGACGGTGTCGAGCGAATCGGCGCCGAGGTCGTCGATGAAATTCGCGCCCTCCACGACCTTCTCAGCGTCCACGCCGAGATGCTCCACAACGATCTTCTTCACGCGCTCGGCAACATCGCTCATCTTGATTTTCCCTGCTGTTCTGATCGCGAGCCCACCTCGTCGCCAGGGCGGAGGCTCTTCGCCCCCTGCCCGGCCGCCGCCGGAGACCCCCAAACTCACAATCCCAATGTCCGAGGGACCGCATCGGACTGTCGAAAGGGCCCCTTCCGCACGAGCGCGGCGGAGATTCCTCCCGCAGATTCCGCGGCTCGTAGCACACTTCATTAACGATGGCGAGAGGCGACCCGTCATCGCAAACCCGCGAGCGACCGGTCCGCGCCCCTTCGCCGGCCGGCTCAGATCATGGCCATCCCGCCGTTCACGTGCAAGGTCTGGCCCGTGACATAGGCCGCCTCCCGGCTGGCGAGATAGACCACCGCCGCCGCCACATCCGCCCCCTCTCCGAGCCGTCCGGCGGGGATCGTGCCCATGATCGCGTCTTTCTGCTTTTCGTTGAGCGCGTCGGTCATCGGGCTCTGGATGAAGCCGGGCGCCACGCAATTGACCGTGATGTTGCGGCTCGCCACTTCCCCCGCCAGCGATTTGGACATGCCGATCATGCCCGCCTTGGAGGCCGCGTAATTGCCCTGGCCCGGATTGCCCGTGACGCCCACGACCGAGGTGATCGACACGATGCGGCCGAAGCGGCGCTTCATCATGCCCTTGAGGCAGGCGCGGGACAGGCGGAAGGCCGAGGTCAGATTGACCGCCAGAACCTCCTCCCAATCCTCGTCCTTCATGCGCATGAACAGGCCGTCGCGGGTGATGCCCGCGTTATTGATCAGAATATCCACCTGCCCCATCGCCGCCTCGGCGGCGGGGACCAGCGCCTCGACCTGCGCCTTGTCGCCAAGATTGCAGGGCAGCGCATGGACGCGCCCGCCAAGCTCTCCCGCCAGCGCCTCCAGCGCGGCGGCGCGGGTGCCCGACAAGGCGACGGTCGCGCCCTGGGCGTGGAGGGCGCGCGCCATGGCGCCGCCAAGGCCGCCGGTGGCGCCGGTGACGAGCGCGTTCAGGCCGGTGAGATCGAACATGGGGGCTCCATCGGATGGGAAGAGGGTCTGGACAGGCGATTCAGGGTTTTCAGGACTTGATGCGTTGCTTGAAGAGCTCGACGTCGGCGGGCGCGCCGACGGGGGTTCCGCTCGCGCCCGGAGCGATCCTTTTCACGAGTCCGGACAAGACCTTGCCCGCCCCAAGCTCATAAAATGAATCAACGCCCCGGGCCGCCATGAACGCCACCGATTCCGCCCAGCGCACGGAGCCCGTGACCTGTTCCACGAGGCGCGCGCGGATCTCCTGCGGGTCCGAGACCGGCTCGGCGAGGACATTGACCACGACCGGGACGACCGGCGCGCGGACCTCGACCTTGGCCAAGGCCTCCGCCATGGCCTCCGCCGCCGGCCGCATCAGCGCGCAATGGAAGGGCGCGGAGACGGGCAGAAGGATGCCGCGCTTGGCGCCCTTGGCCTTGGCCAGTTCGATGGAGCGCTCCACCGCCGCCTTGGCGCCGGAGGAGACGACCTGCCCGCCCCCATTGTCGTTGGCGACCTGACAGACGAGGCCCGTCTCGGCGGCGGCCTGCGCGCAGACCTCGCGGGCGTCGGCCAGCTCAAGGCCCAGCAAGGCCGCCATCGCCCCCTCGCCCGGCGCGACCGCCTTCTGCATGGCGTCGCCGCGGATGCGCAGCAAGCGGGCGGCGTCGGCCACCGTGAAAGCGCCGGCGGCGGCGAGCGCGGAATATTCGCCCAGCGAATGGCCGGCGACGAATTTCGCCTCGGCGGCGAGTTCGAGCCCGGCCTCCGCCTCCAGGACGCGCAGGACCGCGAGGCTCACCGCCATCAGCGCCGGCTGGGCGTTGGCCGTCAGCGTCAGCTCGGCCTCGGGCCCCTCGAACATGAGGGCGCTCAGTTTTTGGGACAGGGCCGCGTCCACCTCGTCGAAGACGGCGCGGGCCTGCGGAAAAGCCTCGGCGAGCGCCTTGCCCATGCCGACGGCCTGGGAGCCCTGCCCTGGAAACACGAATGCGACCGCCATGGGATCAATCCTCGCCGGGCCCGGCGAGGGCCCATGAAACGGTCGAGCTGCTCGCACCGGGGCGGGCCTCGAGTCAAGGGCCGAGCCGGATCATAAGGGAGATGGGGCCTGCGGGCGATGACACGCCGCCCCGGGTTGGATAGAGCTTCGCGCCAAGATCGTCATTCTCGATTCGGACGAATTCCATGGGCTCCATACCGGGCAAGAGCTGCGGCCCCTGCACCATGTGCTGCAAGGTGCTGGTCATCGACCACTTCAAGAAAGACGCCGGCGTGCTGTGCGAACATTGCACGCTCAAGGGCGGCTGCAAGGTCTATGAGACCCGCCCCGACGTGTGCCGCGATTACGAATGCGACTGGATGATGGAGCGTTCGCTAGGTCCCCAATTGCGCCCCGACAAGGTCGGCACGATCCTGATGGAGGACGCCGATTCCGACGAATATCAGGCCGTCGTCGATCCCTCCACGCCCATGGCCTGGCGCAATCCGCTCGTGTTCAAGGTGCTTCTCTCCAAGGCCAAGGAAGGCCGCGTGGTGGTGGCGAAGGCGGGGGCCAAGACCTGGCGCATTTTCGACGACGGCAGTTTCAAGCCTTGGACCTGAGAGCCTCGGACCTGAGAGCCTCGGACCCGAGCGCGTCGCGCGAAGCGACGCTCTGATGCGAAGCGCGCGCGGGACGCATCCGCGCGCGAGGCTTGCGGGCGCGGGCCATGCGCCCTCATATGGTCGGCGCAGAACAAGAATGCGGGAGGCGTGATGTTTTGGTCCCAGGCGCGGGCGCGCATCGAAGCGCGTTGGGACGCGACGCCCACGACCGCCAAGGGCGTGGCGCTGGTGTCGATGGGCTCTTTCGGCCTCGTCGCCATGGCCGCACTGGCGAAATATCTCGGCGATCGGCTGCCGCCGTTCGAAATCCTGTTCTTCCGCTCGGCGGTGGGTTTCGCCTGCGCGCTTTGGGTTTTCCGCAACGACCTCATGGAGCCCTGGCGCACGAAGCGGCCGGGCGCGCATTTCTTCCGCGGACTGGTGGGCGCGGGCGGCAACGCCTGCTTCTTCTGGACGATCACGCATATGATGCTGGCGGATTCGCTGGCGCTGCAATTCTCGCGGCCCTTGTGGATGATCCCGCTTGCGCTGTGCTTCCTTTCGGAAGTCGTGGGCTTCCGCCGCGTCGCGGTGGCGACGGTGGGCTTTGCGGGGATCCTTCTCTATGCGCGCCCGTTCACGGAGGGCTTCGATCCCAACGCCATCGTGGGCGCTTTCGGCGGCCTGTTCGCCGCGCTCGTCGTGGTGGCGATCAAGAATCTGCAAAAGTCGGGCACCGAGCCCACGCGCGTGATCATGTTCTATTACGCCTTCTGGAACGCGTTCTTCGCCGCGCTTCCCGCCGCGTACACATGGCTCGCGCCCACGTCCTTCGAACTCGTGCTGCTGGTTCTCATCGGCCTCGTGGGCATGGGCGGACAGGCGCTCGTCACCCATGGATTGAGCATGGGCGACGCGACCGCGCTCGTGCCGCTCGATTATCTGCGCATCGTCTATGCGGCGCTGCTCGGCTTCTTCCTGTTCGGCGAGATTCCCAGCGTGACGAGTCTGGGCGGCATGGCGCTGATCATCGCCGCCTCGCTCTATCTCGTCTTGACGGAACGCAAGGCCCGCAAGGGTTAGGCGCGGCGCGCCTCACACCTCCATCACGCGCGAGGCGCGCACGAGCAATTGGCGCTGGCCCAGCCGCGCCTCCCAGCCTTCGCGAAAGGCGCGCCACCAATTGGGATCGAAATCATCCGCCATGGTCTCAAGGATCACGACGGGCTCGCG
>CAIXDD010000230.1 GCA_903918155.1 uncultured Hyphomicrobiales bacterium | reverse complement strand
GTGAAGGGAGTGCTCTCCCGCTGAGCTAATCGCCCGGAAGCCGTCGGCCTCGGTGGGCCGCTATATCCTCCGTCCGCCGCGAAAGGTCAAGCGCCCAAACGAGGCGCAAGGCGCGCCCCGCCCGCCGCTCAGGGGCGCCACCGCAAGCGACCGCCCCTCCCCAAGCGCGCGCCCCCGCCCCAGCCGCGCGCCCATCAGAAGCTCGGCCTTCCCGAATGAGCGCGCCGTCAGCCTCACAAGCCCCTCGCCGGCGCCGCGCGGCTTCAATATCCGCGCTCGACGTTCTGGTGGAAGAACAGATTGAGGAAATTGTTCAGCCGCTCCGTGCGGCGATAGCCGGCGAATTCCTCCGGCGGCTCAAAACTCTTGCGGATCTTGTCGAGATCGTCGCCGCGCGCCATGCGCCGCGACACGCGATCGCGCATCGTGACGAAATAGCGCCTCTGCTCCTCGAGATCGGCGACGCCGCGCCCCAGATGCACCGGCCCATGGCCCGGCACATAGGTGTCCACCGCCAGATTGCGCGCCATCACGCGGTCGAGGCTGGCGATCCATCCGTTCACATTGGCGAAGATAACGCCTGCGGACTCGCTCTGGCCGGGATGGATCTCCGTGTTCAGCAGGTCGCCCATGAAAATCACGCGCTTTTGCGGCACGAACATCGTCACGTCGCTCGTGCTGTGCCCATGGCCTTCGTCGGTGAGCTGGAAGGTCACGTCCGCGAGCTGGATCGTCATCACGCCTTCGAACCCAAGCTCCGGCGTGACATAGTCGGCGCGCGCATAGGGATTGCGCTCCGGCTGGCCCTGCGCCTTGCGCTCCTCGAACTGCTGCTTCTCCTGCATATACATGTCGCGCATCTGCCGACGCGTGGCGACGAAAATGGGCCTGTCCTCGCGATAATGCCACACGCCGGTCGCGTGATCGCCGGCGGCGTGGGAAATGACGACGTAGCGCACCTTCTTGTCGGTCTGCGTGCGGATGAAGGCGAGGGTCTGGTCGGCGTTGCGCACATCGGCGTCGAAAACGAGCACGCCATCCGCCGTGATCACGAAGCCCGCATTGCCCGAACCCGTGGGATTCTCCATCATGAAGGCGCCGTCCGCGATCTGGCGCGGGATGAGCGCGTTGCGGTCCGCGCCGCCCTGCGCGCAGGCCGCCCCCGCGAGCGAGACCAGAACCGCCAAAACGCCCGCGCCACGCATGCTTGCGCTCATCCGCCTGTCCTCCCCCGCGCCGCGCGATCGCGCGATCGATGCGCAAAGCCTAGTCGCGAAAGCAGGCCCGCGCAAACAGGCCCGGCGCGACTTGTCAGCCGCGCGCCCGCGGCCTAACCTTCGCGCAACAAACCATTGGGAGGAACATATGGCGAGAACGCCCGGATTCCGGCGAAGCGCGGCGGCCGCCGGTTTCGCTTCGCTTGCGGCCCTCGCTTTTTGGGCGCCCTCCGGCGCGCGCGCGAACGAGGTCGCGGATTTCTATCGCGGCAAGCAAATCTATTTCATGCAGAGCGGGGGCGAAGGCGGCGGCTATTCCACCTACGCCCAAACATTCGCGCCTTTCCTCGCAAAGCATCTGCCCGGCCAGCCGCGCGTCGTCGTGCAATCCATGCCCGGCGCCGGCGGTATTCGGCTGTTGCAGCATTTCGCAGGAAAGGCGCCGCGCGACGGTACCTATCTGGGCATGGTGCAATCGGGCGCGGCCTTCGCGCCGCTGCTGGGAGCGGCGAAAACCTTCGATCCGCTCACCATCGCGTGGATCGGCGCCATGTCGCGCGTGGCGGCGGTCTGCGCGGCCTGGAACACGTCGGGCATCGTCACATGGAACGATCTGCTGACGAAGGAATATATCGTCGGCTCCAGCGGCGCCGGCTCGCTCACGGAAACGCAGCCCGCCCTGCTCAACAAGCTCTATGGCACGAGGATCAAGATCGTCACCGGCTATACGGGCGCGCATGACATCTATCTCGCCATGGAGCGCGGCGAATTGCATGGCCGCTGCGGCAGCGGGATCTCCTCCATCGAAATCTCCCGCCCGGGCTGGGTGCGCGACGGCAAGGTCAACGTGCCCGTGCAATTCGCCGTGGAGCGCAGCAAGGCTCTGCCCAACGTGCCCACCGCTTATGAATTGGCGAAAGACGAGCGCACGCGCATGGTGATGCGCCTCGTGCTCGCCCCGGTCGAGATGAACCGGCCCATCCTCACCACGCCCGACGTGCCGCCCGCCCGCCTGGCGGCCTTGCGCGCGGCTTTCCACGCCGCCATCAACGATCCCGAATTTCTGGAGCAAGCCAAGCGCCAGCGCCTCGAGATCGAGGAAAACCCCGGCGACGCCATCGCCCGGATCATCGCGGACGCCTACGCCATGCCGGCCGACATCATCGCGACCGCGAAAGAGGCGATGAGCTTCGCCGGCGGCGGAAAAGATTGACGGATCCATCGAGCCAACAGGACGCCAAGCCATGAGCGACAAAGCCATCGTCTCCGAAGAATTCGCGCGCAAATTCGCCTCCGAAAAAGACACGCCCTATGAGGCGTGGGTGCGCGGACAGGGGCTCGACATCATCAGCGCCCATTACGTGCCCGACCTGAAGACCGTGGAGCTGAAGCCATGGGCGCGGCGCGAGGGGCGCGGCGTGTTCATCAATCATGAGGCCTCGCGCAATTCCAACGATTGCTATGTGTGCGAGATCGCGCCCGGCGGCAAGCTCGCCCCGCAGCGGCAATTGTTCGAGGAGATGATCCTCGTGCTCGACGGGCGCGGCTCGACGAGCGTGTGGAACGACGCCGGCAAGAAGCTCACCTTCGAATGGAAGGCCGGCGCCATTTTCGCGGTGCCGCTGAACGCCTGGCACCAGCATTACAACGGATCGGGCCAGCAGCCGGCGCGCTATGTGGGCGTGACCTTCTGTCCGCAATTGATGAATCTGTTCGACGACGAGGATTTCATCTTCAACACGCCGCGCGATTTCGCCAAGCGCTTCTCAGGCGAGCCCGATTATTTCGCCGCCAAGGGCGAGCAGGACGGCTTTTTGCTGCGCACCAATTTCGTGCCCGACGCGGTGAACCTGCCGCTCATCACCGCCAAGGAGCGCGGCGCGGGCGGCGGCCATATCCGCTTCAACATGGCGCGAGGCGCCATGGCGAGCCATATCTCGCAATTCCCCGTGGGCACCTACAAGAAAGGGCATCGCCACGGGCCCGGCGCCCATGTGATCGTCCTGTCGGGCGAAGGCTATTCGCTCATGTGGCAGGACGGCGAGGAGCCGACGCGCTACGACTGGAAGCCCGGCACGCTCATCGTGCCGCCCAACAATTACTTCCATCAGCACTTCAACGGCGGCGCGACGCCCGCGCGCTACCTCGCCTTCAAACATTCCTCCATCCGCAACAAGCAGGGCGTGCCCCTGTCCTGGATCAGCCGTCGCCTCGGCGGCAACCAGATCGATTATGCGGATGAATCGCAGGTCGTGCGTCAATCGTTTCTCGACGCGCTCGCCCGCCATGGCGTGGAAAGCAAGATGGGTCCGGTCTATGAGGCGGAACTGCCGACCCTGCCGCCCAAACCCGCGGCCGCCTGAGCGCGGCGCGCAAGCTGTCCTTCGAAAGAAAAAGGGGCGCGCGGGCGCCCCTTTCGCGTTTCAATCGGCGGCGGCGCGCGCCTTGGCGATCAAGTCGGGTGGGAAGGAGTAAATCCGCTTCACGATGTCGGCGGCCTCGACTCCCTTGACCGGATAGACCGGCAGCAGCTGCTTGGCGTTTTCGTCAAGAAATTCCTTGTCCAGCATCGTCGCGTCGAAGGCTGCGCGCAGCGCGGCGAGCCTGTCGGCGGGCACGCCCTGCGACACGATGAAGGGCCGCCCCAATTCGCCCGAAGCGATCAGGATTTCGAGCGTGTCCTTCTGCTCCTGCGTCTTGGCGAGATCCTTGATGAAGGGCACGCCGTCGGGCATGTCGGGCGTCTTGAACGGCGAGAAGGAGACGAAGGTATGCGCCTTCTTGTCGCGGATCCATTCTTCGGGGATCGAACTCCACGAACCGCAATCGCCGTCCAGCTCGCCGCGTTCGATGCCCAGCCGCTGTTCCGCGCTGCCGGGAAATCCGAGGATCTGACGCGCCTTCATGCCGAACACATTCTTGAGGATCGCCTGATTGACATAGGCGCCGGTGCCCTTCGCCGTCGAGCCGAAGATCACCTCGTCGCGACGCATCGCGTCGTCCCACGTTTTGGCGCCCGTGGCGTGCCACAGGAAGCAGACGCGGAAGTCGCGCGTCACCGATCCCAGAAATGCGGCGTCGGTGAATTTGAAATTCACGCGCTCCGGTTCGAGAATGGATTCGGTGATGATGGCGGGATTGAACGTCACGATGGCCGTGCCGTCCTTCGGCATGCCGGCCTCCATCCTGCGCACCGCCGTAAGACTGCCGGCGCCCGGCATGTTCTGCACGATGACCGAGGGCGAGCCGGGCGTATGGCGGCCGATATGGCGCGCGAGCACGCGGGCGTATTGATCATAGCCGCCGCCCGGCGAGAAGCCGACGGTGATCGTCAGGGTCTTGCCCTTGTAGAATTCCGCGGGGGTCTGCGCCTGCGCCGCCGCGCCCGTCAGCACGAGCGCGGCAAGCGCCGTCGCTGACATCCTGCCTGCGAAATGAACCATAAATCCCTCCCCTGCCGGCGCGGCTGCGCCCTGCGGCAGATTTGGCTCGCCGCGCGCGCTCTGGCAAGCCCCGCCCCTGCGACGCAAGCTGCACTAGGCCGCATGCGCTTGCGAAGCCGCGCGAATAGCCATATTTCCCGCTTTCGCCCGGCTGGCGCCGCCGTCGGGGAGCGAGGGAGAAAGGGAGACCCATGTTCAAGTTCCGCACGAGCGCGTTCGCCGCAGCCTGCCTGTCGATGGTCACGGCCGGCGCAGCGCAGGGTCAGGGATCTGCGCCGGCGAACGCGAACCCTTTCTACGCCGGCAAGGCGATCACGCTTCTCATCGGCAGCGACGTGGGCGGCGGCTATGACGTCTATGCGCGCACCATCGCCCGGCATCTGGCCCGCCACATTCCCGGCGCGCCCTCGATCACGCCGCGCAACATGGTCGGCGCCGGCAGCGGCACGGCGGCGGCGGCGATCTTCACGACCGCGCCGAAGGACGGCACCTGGATCGGTGCGATCTTCCCCGGCGTGATCATCGGCCCGATCCTCGACCCCAAGCCCCAGACGCTGTTCGATCCCGCGAAATTCATCTATCTCGCCAGCGCCGACAGCGGCACGCGCGTTTGCGCCACGGGCGTCGGCTCGCAGGTGAAGACCTTCGCCGACGCGCAGAAGCAGAAGACCATCGTCGGCGCCAGCGCGGCGGGCGGCTCCACGCGCGATTACGCGGCGATGCTGAAGAACGTCGCCGGCGGGCAATTTGAGATCGTCAGCGGCTACAAGGGCACGGCCGATCTCTTCCTCGCCATCGAACGCGGCGAAGTGGACGGATTATGCGGCCTCGACTGGTCGAGCCTGAAGGCGCAGCGTCCCGACTGGCTGCGCGACAAGAAGATCAATCTTCTCGTCCAGACGGCGCTGGAAGAGGAATCGGAGCTGTCGCAGATGGGCGTGCCCGCCATGTGGGGCTTCGTGAAGAACGATCTCGACAAGAAAGCCGCCGAGCTCGTGGTGAGCCAGCAGATCTTCGGGCGTCCCTATATCCTGCCGCCGGGCACGCCCGAGGCGCAGGTCAGGATTCTGCGCGAGGCCTTCGACAAGACCTTCACGGACGTGGAATTCCTGGAGGACGCGAAGAAGTCGCGCATCGACATCGCGCCCTCCTCCGGCCAGAAGGTGCAGGATCTCGTCGCCCGCATTTTCGCGAGCCCGCCCGAAGTCGTGGACCGCGCCAAGCGCATCATCCAGCCTTGAGGGCAGCCCAATGACCGCCGCATCCGCGTCCGCCCCCGGCCGCCCCGCCCTGTTCGCGCAGCCGCGCGCGATAACGGGCGCGGCGCTCGCCGTCGTCGCGCTGGGCGCGCTCGTGGGCTGGACGCAGGGCGCGCGGATGTTGGGGCTATATGGCGTGGGCGTCGCGCTCGGCCTCACGCTCTATCATGCGAGCTTCGGGTTCACCGCCGCCTTCCGCGTGCTGATGGCGGACGGGCGCAGCGCCGGCGTGCGCGCGCAAATGCTCATGCTGGGCGTGGCCGTTCTCCTGTTCTTTCCCGCGCTCGCGGCGGGGGGGATTTTCGGCCAGCCGGTCGGAGGCTTCGTCCTGCCGGCGGGAACCTCGGTGATCGTCGGCGCCTTCCTGTTCGGAATCGGCATGCAGATCGGGGGCGGCTGCGGATCGGGCACGCTGTTCACCGTGGGCGGCGGCAGCGCGCGCATGGCGATCACGCTCGCGTTTTTCGTGGCGGGCTCCGTGATCGGCTGGGCGCATCTGGCCTGGTGGCAGGCCCTGCCCTCCCTTCCCCCGTTCTCCGTGGTGGAGGGTTTCGGCCTCTGGCCCGCGCTGGCGGCCAATCTCGCCGTCTTCGCCCTCGTCTGGTTCGCCGCCCGCGCGATCGAACTGCGCGCGCATGGAAAGGTCGAGCCCATTTCGGGCGCCGCCGGCCGGCCGCCGGGCGCGACGCTCCTGCGCGGCCCCTGGTCGCTGGCGGCGGGCGCGCTTCTTCTGGCCGGGCTGAATTTCGCCACGCTCTGGCTCGCCGGCCGCCCCTGGGGCATCACGGGGGCCTTCGCCTTGTGGGGCGCCAAGACCCTGCAGGCGGCGGGCGTCGACGTCGCCTCCTGGGCCTCCTGGTCAGATGAATGGTCGCGCAACGCGCTCGCCTCCAGCATCCTGACCGACGTGACCTCGGTGATGGATTTCGGGCTCGTTCTGGGCGCGTTCGGCGCCGCCGCGGCGGCGGGCAAGTTCCGGCCCGTCTGGTCGATCCCCATGGGCCAGATCGTAGCGAGCGTCATCGGCGGCCTGCTGCTGGGCTATGGCGCGCGCCTGTCCTACGGCTGCAACATCGGGGCTTTCTTCAGCGGAATCGCCTCCGGCAGCCTGCATGGCTGGCTCTGGATCCTGTGCTGCCTGCCGGGCAATTGGATCGGCGTCCAGCTGCGCCCCCTGTTCGGCATGCCGGTGGAGCGCACGCCGCGCGCCTGCTGACGTCCGCCGCCGTCCTCCGGGCCGGCTGTTGCCCGCGCGCAACAAGCCCGCGCAACGGCGCCGCCCGAGCCGTTTTTCACGCGCGGAACGGTTGCCTCCGCGCTCCGGCAAATGCGATCAAGACCTTGAGGCGGGCTTGCGCGCGGCCGCCGCCGCCGCCCGCTCCAGGACATTGGGATCGCACATGCCTTTCATGAACGCCTTTCGCGCCGCCGCCGCCGCGGCCCTTCTAGCCTCCGGCGCCGCCCTTCCCGCCCAAGCGCAGGAGAGCGCGGCCGAGTTTTTCTCGGCGCCCTTCCAGAATTTGCGCAACGGTCTGGGCCTGCGCCCGCAGCAGGCGGCCCTGCCCCGCCGCGTGGTGCAATTCACGACCCAATATGCGCCGGGCACCATCGTCGTCTCCACCAAGGAGCGCCGGCTCTATTATGTGATGGAGGACGGCAAGGCCATTCAATATGGCGTGGGCGTCGGCCGTCCCGGCTTTCAATGGAGCGGCTCGCAGGCGATCACGCGCAAGGCGGAATGGCCGTCATGGACGCCGCCGGCCCAGATGCTCAAGCGCCGGCCCGACCTGCCGCGCTTCATGAAGGGCGGCCCCGACAATCCGCTGGGCGCGCGCGCGCTCTATCTGGGCTCCTCGCTCTACCGCATCCACGGATCCAACGAGCCGGAGACGATCGGCGAGGCGGTCTCCTCGGGCTGTTTCCGCATGACCAACGAGGACGTGACGGATCTTTACGACCGCGTGCGCGTGGGCGCCCGCGTGATCGTGCTGCGCTGACGAGGCCGCAGGCGCCTCAGCCCCAAAGCGCCGCATAGGTCAAAGCCAGGCCGCTCGCCAGAACGGCGGCCGCCATGGCGAACGTGGGCCAGCCCGGCGGCGCGTCGCGGATCGCCGCGCTGGCGCAGCTGCGGCGGGGCTCGCCGCCGCGCCCGCCGCCCGCCTCCGGGCTCGTCGCGCGGCTGACATGGGCGCCGCCGGCCTCGTCATCGGTGCCCAGAGGCGCGGCGGCGGGATCAGGCGGGGGACCGGCCTGCGCCGGCAGATGCGGTGAACGGGTCATGCCGGCCAATGCCCGGCCGACTGGACGGTTCCACGTGAAAACGCCTGCGAAGCGACGCGCCGGGGCCGCCGCCCCCTACCCAAGCGCTGTATCCAGACGTATATACTGGCGCGGAGGGAGGCACTTCGCACATGAACGTCCACGCGCCGCTGCCCACGACCGCCGACAAGCCGCTGATCGACCCCTTCGGGCGGGCGATCACCTATGTTCGCGTCTCGGTCACCGACCGTTGCGACTTCCGCTGCGTCTATTGCATGTCGGAAGACATGAACTTCCTGCCCAAGGGCGACCTGCTGACGCTGGAGGAGCTGGACCGCCTGTGCAGCGCCTTCGTCGCGCGCGGCACGCGCAAGCTGCGCATCACCGGCGGCGAGCCGCTCGTGCGGCGCGACATCATGAAATTGTTTCAGGGTCTCTCGCGCCATCTCTCCAGCGGCGCGCTCGAAGAACTCACCGTCACCACCAACGGCTCGCAGCTCGCGCGTTTCGCGAAAGACCTCGCCGCCTGCGGCGTTCGTCGCATCAACGTGTCGCTCGACACGCTGGACCCGGCGAAATTCCGCGAGATCACCCGCTGGGGCGATCTCGGCAAGGTGCTCGCCGGGCTCGACGCCGCGCAGGCCGCTGGCCTGCAGGTGAAGATCAACGCGGTGGCGCTCGCCGGCGTCAACGAGGACGAATTCGAATCCATGACGCGCTGGGCGCATGGCCGCGGCATGGACCTCACCTTCATCGAAGTCATGCCGCTCGGCGACATCGAGGCCGCGCGCGTCGATCAATATCTGCCGCTCACCCGCGTGCAGGCGCGTCTTTCGGAGGTTTTCTCGCTGGAGCACAGCGATTACGCCACGGGCGGCCCCGCGCGCTACATGCGCGTCAAGGAGACGGGCGGGCGCATCGGTTTCATCACGCCGCTCACGCATAATTTCTGCGAAAGCTGCAATCGCGTGCGCGTGACCTGCACGGGCACGCTCTATATGTGCCTCGGTCAGGAAGACGCCGCCGATTTGCGCACGCCCCTGCGCGCCAGCGAGAGCGACGAGGCGCTGAACGCCGCCATCGAGCGCGCGATCCTGCGCAAGCCCAAGGGCCATGATTTCGTGATCGACCGCACGACGCGCGCGCCCGCCGTCGGCCGCCACATGAGCGTCACGGGCGGCTGAGCCGCGCTCCGCGAAAGGTCGAAGCCGCGTGCATCCCACCGACAATCGCAAGGGCATGCTCGCCATGCTCGCGGCCGTGGCCTGTTTCACCGCAACCGACGTGCTGATGAAAGCGGCGGCGGAGAGCCTGTCGATCTCGCAGGTGCTCGCGCTGCGCGGCGGGCTCGCCCTCGTCATGGTGGCCGGGCTCATCTTCGCATGGCGGGTGCCCTTCACGCCGGCCGCGCTCGTGCAGCCGCATGTGCTGGCGCGCACGGCGCTGGAATCGGCCATGATCGCCGCCTATCTGACCGCGCTCAGCCAGGCGCCCATCGCCGACGTGTTCAGCGTGCTGCAATCCTCGCCCATCATCGCCACCGCGGCCGCCGCCGTCTTGTTCGGCGAGAAAGTCGGCGCCGCCCGCTGGGGCGCGATCCTGGCGGGTTTTCTGGGCATGGCGCTGATCGTGCGGCCAAGCCCGCAGGGCTTCGACCTGTCGATGGGCCTCGCCTTTCTGGCCGCCGTTCTGGTGGCCGCGCGCGACCTGACCACGCGCGCCATTCCGCGCTGGGCGCCCTCGACGATGGTGACGCTGACGGCGACCTTCGGCACGATGGCGGCGGGGCTCGCGCTCGCGCCCTTCCAGCCGTGGATTTGGCCGGACGGGGCGACATGGGGCCTCATCCTCGCGGCGGCGCTGACCGTGGGCTGCGGCAATTTCGCGATCATCGTCGCCTATCGGGCGGCGGAAGCCTCCGTCATCGCGCCGCTGCGCTATGCCGGCGTGCCGCTGGCGATCCTGCTGGGCTATCTCGTCTGGGGCGACGCGCCCGACGCGGTCGCGGGCCTTGGCATCGCTATGGTCGCCGCCGCAGGAATCTATACGATGCGCAGACAGGCGCGCAGACCGGACGCGCCGGCCGCGTGAGCGCGCCGCTTTTCTGTGGCGGCTTGTCGCAGGCCATGGTATCGGCGCGGCGCGGCTGGGGCTTGGCTAGACGCGCTTGGCGAGAAGGGCTTGGCGAGAAGGGCTTGGCTAGAGGCGCTGAGCGGCGCGCGGCGAAGAGGGGGGCTTTCATGCAGTTTTTGCTCACGTTCAGCCGGGCGGTGGATGTCGTGAACGAGCGCATCGGCAAGGCGATGACATGGCTCGTTCTGGCAGCCGTTCTGGTCTCTTCGGTCAATGCGCTGGT
>CAIXDD010000229.1 GCA_903918155.1 uncultured Hyphomicrobiales bacterium | reverse complement strand
GGCGACGGCTGAGGCCGAGCGGCCGTTTGGCCCTGCGCGCGCGGCGCGCTATGGTGGCGGCGCGGCGGGCGTCGCCTTCGCCGGCGCGCTCCGCCGACCCGCCAGACATACGCCGAAGACCCACGCCGAAGACATACGCCGAAGACCGACGCCGAACGCCGACGCCGAAGACAGACGCCGAACACGAACGCTGCGGACCCCATGGAAACGAGAGCCAATTACGCATTGATCGGCGCCTTCACGCTTGCGGTGATCGCTGCGGCGTTCATGTTCGTGTTCTGGTTCTCGCGCGGCGCGCCCACGGGCATGCGTCCCATCCAGGTGCAGTTCACCTCCTCCGTCTCCGGCCTGTCGCGCGGGGCGGAAGTGCTGTTCAACGGCGTGCGCGTGGGCGAAGTGAAGGAGATCGAGCTTGCGCCCAATGATCCGGGCCGCGTCTTCGCGCGCATCGAAGTGAGCGAGCGCGCGCCGGTCAAGCAGAACACGCGCGCGCGCCTCGAATATCAGGGCCTCACCGGCGTCGCCTCCATCGCGCTCGACGGCGGCACGCCCGATTCGCCGCCGCTGACGGGGGAGGGCGGCAAGCCGCCGGTGATCGAAGCCGATCGCTCCGATTACCAGAACATTCTCGAAACGCTGCAACGCCTCGCCGGCCGCACGGAAACGGCGATGGAGCGAATCGACCGGCTGATCTCCGACAATGGCGAGATGGTCGGCCGCACGGTGCGCAATGTCGAAGCCTTCACGCGCGCGCTCGATCCCGATCAGGTGCGCTCCATCCTCGCCAATGCCGAGAGCATGGTGAAGCAGATCAACGATTCCGCCGGCAAGCTCGATCACGTGCTCGCCTCGCTCGACAAGGCGCTGGGCGGGGAGGGCGCGGGCGTGCTCGCCGACGTGGGGGAGACCGCGCGCGCCTTCCGCCGCCTCGCCGACAATCTCGACGCGCGCACCAAGGAATTGTCCGCCGGGCTCTCCAGGTTCACCGGCTCGGGCCTGCGCCAATACGAGGCTCTGGCCACGGACGCGCGGCGCACGCTCGACGATATGAACCGCACCTTGCGCTCGCTGGAGAAGAATCCGCAGCAATTGCTGTTCGGCCGCAAGCCGGCCGCGCCGGAGTATGGCGGGCGATAGGCGGCCGCCTCGCTCGCGCATTCGCCGCGCCGTCGCCGTCGCCGTCGCCTGCAAGCGGGGCGGCGGCTTCGCTTGCCGGCTCGCCTGAGTCGCGCGTACAAGAATCCGATCCGATCCGCTCATCGGAATCGGTCGTCGGATTTTTGGAGCCCAAGCTTGAACGGCGCTGACGCACGCGCATATCTCCACCGCTTGTTCAGCCTGCGCGCTTTCGTGCGCGCGCGGGGAATGGCGCGCGGATTTGGCGCGGCGTCGCTGGCCGCGGGCCTCGCCGTCAGCCTGTCCGCCTGCGGCTCCGCTCCGCTCGACACCTATGACCTCACGGCGCCGCGCAGCGGCCTCGGCGCCCGCGCGCTGCGCGCCAGCCTCGTGGTGAGCGCGCCGGAGGCGGTGGCGCCGCTGGATTCCGATCGCATCGTCGTGCGCGTCGGCGCGGAAGGCGTGACGCTGCTGAAGGGCGCGCAATGGAGCGACCGGCTGCCGACGCTGGTGCATTCGCGCCTCATCCAGACCTTCGAGAACGGGCGCTCCATCCGCGCCGTTTCGCGGCCGGGCGAGCGCGTCGCCGCGGATTACAATCTCGTCTCGGAAATCCGGCGCTTCGAAATCGACGCGCAGACGCGGCGCGCTTTGGTGGAGATCAGCGTGCGGATCGTGCGCGAGCGCGGCGGCTCCGTCGTCGCGGGAAAGATTTTTGAAGCGAGCGCGCCGGTCGAGACGATCGAGGGGCCCGGCGCCGTCGCCGCGCTCGACGAGGCGATGGGGCGCGCCTTGCGCGACATCGCCGCATGGTCCGCCGCGCCGCGCTGATCGGCGATCTTTTTCAACACAGGCTCAGGCGTCGTCGCGCGGATGCGCGCGGATGGCTTGATGCGCGCCGATGCGCGGGTTCACGTCATGCGCGTCGATGCGCGCGGGTGAGCGGGCGAGGGCTTGCGCGCGGGCTGCGGCCCCGCGCGGAGGCTTTTGGCGTCTGCGGCGCCTCTCGGGGTGCGCCTTGCGTCAGACCGCTTCGAAACGATCCGCCGCATGGGCGAGCAGCGTGTAGACCTTGCCCGTGTCCGAGGTGAGGTAGGAGCGCACGATGGACCCGTCGCGATCTTCGCGGCCGACGTCCTGCAGCGTGCGTTCGAATTCCTCGGCGTAACGGTCCACCGACTTGCGGAACTCGGCGTCGGCGCGATAGCGGCGGCGCACGTCCTCGAAGGTCTGCTGGCCCGCCGGCGTATAGATGCGGCGGGAGAACACGTTCTGGTCGCCGCGGTAATAGCGCTCCCACAGGCCGGTGGCGGCTTCATGGGAGAGCAGCCGGTCGATGTCGCGCGCATAGGCCGCGATGGCGTCGGCCGGGCGCTGCGGACGCGCGG
>CAIXDD010000228.1 GCA_903918155.1 uncultured Hyphomicrobiales bacterium | reverse complement strand
GACTGCGCGCGCCGCCGCCCGTTGCGCGCTCAAGGCTGCGCGACGCTCTTGCTGGGCGGTCTCGATCGCGCGCAGCCGCAGGCGCGTCTCGCGTCCCTCGGCGCGGCGCGCCTCCAGCGTTTCGCGCTTGGCGGCGATGTCTTCAAGGCTTGGCGCGGCGTCCTCGCCCAGCGTTTCGCGGGCGGCGTCGCGGGCGGTCGCGATTTGCGTGCGCAGCGCGGATAGGGTCTGCGCCAGCTCCCCATGCGGGCATTGCAAGGCGGCGAGTTGCGCGCGCAGGCCTGCGAGGTCGCGATCAAGCGCGCGTGCGCGCTCCAGCCGTTCGCGCGCTTCCGGCAGGCTTGCGACGCCCAGCGTTTCGAGCAGACGCGCGCGGGTCTCGCGCAGGCCGCGCAGCGTCTCGCGCTCCTTCTCGCCGAAGAGCGGCGGCGGCGAGAGCGAAATGACGCCGATTCCCGGCGCCGTCACGCGCATGGTTTTGGTGAGCGCGAAAGCGCGCGCCGCCTCCACGCGCGCGTCGTCGATGCGGAAAGCCTCCCGCGCGCCTTGTTCGGGCGTGATCTCGACCTGCGAGGCGCCCGCCTCGAGCCTGTCGCGCAGCAAAGCGATGTCGCGCTCGCAGGCGTCCAGCTCCCGCACGGCCGCGTCGCCGACCTGAAAGCGCGCGCGGGCGCCCATGGCCGCGTCGATCTCGCCGGCGATCCGCTCCAGCTCCGCAAGCCGCGTGGCGAGCGCGGGCGTTTTCGCCGCCGCCTCCGCCGCATGCGCGAGCTTGCGCAGATGCGCTTCCTGCGCGCCAAGGCGCGCATCGGTTTCATCGAGCGCGTCGCGCGCGGCGATGGTCTGTTCGAGCGCCTGCGCGCATTCCTGCGCCTGCGCCTCCAGCGGTTCGAGGTCGGCTTGCGCGGTCTGGAGAGCGGCGCGCGTCTCGTCGATGCGCGCGGCGCGCGCCTGCAATGCGGCGAAGGCGGATTGCGCCTGCTCCATCGAGCGGCGGGCGAGCTGCTCGTCCATTTCAAGCCCGCGCGCCTGTTGCGCGACGGAGCTGGCTTGCGTCCATGCGGCGACGCTTTGCGTCACATGCGCGCGCAGCTCCGCCTCGGCGCCGGGCGCGTCATGGCTTGCGCGTTCGCGGCGCAGCGCTTCCAGCGCGCCGATGTCGCGTTCGAGATCGGCCAGAAGCGCCTCGTCCGCCTGAAGGCGCGCCTGCGCGTCCTGCAAGGCGGCTTCGGCGCGGCCCAGCGGGCCCTGTTTCAAAACGCCGCCCGTGCGCGTGAGGAATGTTTCAAGCCTTTCCTCGACGTCTTTCAGAGCCGCGCGCGCGTTCCCCGCCGGCGAGATCGCCCACTTCGCGCTCGATGGCGCTGGAGATGGAATCGCGCGCCTGTCCTTCCACCAGCGGCGGATCGAAGGATTGCGCCTGCCCGACCCATAGCAGGCCGAGCGCGCCTTCGTCGGCGGCGCGCCCGCCCGACCGCAGGCCCAGAATCTCGTGAAGCCGTTCATCGGCCGCGTGGCCGGCCGCGATCTCCCGCCCGTTCTCCAGAAGGAGCGCGCGCGGCGAATGCAGGAACGACTTGCGCACGACGTAATGGGCGCCGGCATGTTCGAAGCCGAGTTCGATCGTCATCGGCGCGCCGGCGGCGCCGCCCGCCAGCAGGCGCAGCGCGGTATGTTTGGCCGTGTGCTTTTCGAACACGCAGGCGCGCACGGCGTGAAAGAGCGTCGATTTGCCGGCCTCGTTGGGCGCGGCGAGCACGTTGAGGCCGGGCGCGATCTCTTGCACGGTCGACGCTTGCGCGAAACGGCCGACGCCCTCCACGCTCACATGGGTGAGCCTCATGGCGCGCCCCCCGCTGCGCGGCGGCTCATCTCCAGCGCGTAAAGCTCCACGAGCGCATCGGTGGCGATGCGCCGCCGTCGCCGGGCGTCCGCCTCTTGCGCGCCTGCTTCTTGCGCGGTTTCCGCGCCGGCGATCTCCGCGCGCAAAATTTCCGCGCTTTTGCGCAGCACGCCGTCGAAGTCGAGCGCGTCGAGATCGTCTTCGCTGGGATAGGGACGCACCGCGTCGAAATCGGCCTCCAGATGGAAGAAGGCCGCGCGCAGGGTTTCGATGCGCCGCTCCG
>CAIXDD010000227.1 GCA_903918155.1 uncultured Hyphomicrobiales bacterium | reverse complement strand
TCGGCGCGCGCCCGCGCGTCCGGGAGTGACAGGAGCGGCCATGAGCGCGATGGGACAGGCGGACAGGGGGCGGGCTGCGATCCGCCGCGCGGCGGGCCTCGCCCCGCGCCCGGCGCCCCGCCCCGCCCGCGCTTTCGCCCACGCTTTCGCCCAAGTTTTCGCTTATGCCCGGCGGATGGTCGTCGGGAGCTTCGACTTGGCCGAGAACGTCTTTGGCTTGGCCAAAGTCTTCGGCTTGGCTAAGTCCTTCGGCTTGGCCGCGCCGGCGGCGCTCGCGCTCCAGCTTGTGGCCCTTCAACCCGCCGCCGCCCAATCGTCCGTGCGCGGCAAGCATGGCGACTGGGAGATGCGCTGCGAGACCCCGCCCGGCGCCAGCCGCGAGCAATGCGCGATCATCCAGTCCGTTGCGGCCGAGGACAAGCCCAACATGAATCTGGTCGTGATCGTGCTCAAGACCGCCGACGGCAAGTCGCGGCTGCTGCGCGTCATCGCGCCGCTGGGCGTGCTCCTGCCGACCGGCCTCGGGCTGAATGTGGACGGCGCCGACAAGGGCCGCGCAGGCTTCGTGCGCTGCCTGCCCTCGGGCTGCGTGGCCGAAGTCGTGATGGACGACAAGCTCCTCGACGACCTGCGCGGGGGCAAGAACGCCGTCTTCATCGTGTTCGAGACGCCCGAACAGGGAATCGGCATCCCGCTGGCGCTCAACGGCTTCCGCGAGGGTTTCGAACGCCTGCCCTGAGCCGCGCCCCGCCTGGGCCGCTGGCGCGCGCTGTGGCGCTGGTGTAGTTTGCCGCCTCCTGGCCGATACGGCCGCCCGATCTTTCCGGAGCGTCTCCCATGCGTCTGCGCGTCACCGCCGCCCTGCTCGCCGCCGGCGTTCTGTCCGGCTGCTCCGGGGGCCTTCAGAGCGCGAGTTCGACGCTGGGAAATCTCGTGGCCTTCAATTCCGTCAGCGCGCCCGCCGCCGGCGCGGCCTCCGCGCAGAAAGATCCGAACATGGATCTCATCTGCCCGGAAGTGCATGTGCGCGAGGGTTCGGCCGCCCTGCGCGTGATGGCGGGCGGCGCCGTGCGCCACCAATTCTCGCTGGGCGAACTCGTGCGCCAATGCCGCGTGGCCGACAAGCAGCTCGTGCTGAAAGTGGGCGTGGAGGGCAAGGCGCTTCTGGGCCCCGCAGGCGGGCCCTCGTCCTTCACCGTTCCCGTGACCATCGCGGTGAAGAAGGACGGCCAGGAACGCGCGCTCGTCACGCGCAGCTATCGCGCGCAGGCCGCCATTCCCGCCGGCCAGTCGCAGACCTCCTTCACGATCGTCTCCGACGAAATCTCCGTGCCCTTCATCAGCGAATCCGCCAATGAGGATTACGAGATCGTCGTCAGCATCGACGGCGCGGGCCCCGAACCGCGCGCGCGCCGCTAAGGCCGCGCGCAGGCTCGCCCTCGCGCCCGCGCTTGACTCGGGCCGCGACGCCTCTACCCTCCCGAATCGTCAGTTGAAGATCCAACGCGGAAGAGTCCGGCGCGCAAGCGTCGGCGCCGAAGGCGCAACCGCCCCGGAAACGCTCAGGCAAACGGACCGCGTTGGGATGACACTCTGGAAAGCGGCTCTCGTCGAAAGACGATAGCCCACCGACGGGCGTAACCTTCGTCGACGGCGCAGCCTGCGCCGCGGCGTTCGGGAAATCTCTCAGGTCACGGGACAGAGGGGGCGCGAAACCGCGATCCGGCGCAAGCCGGAGGCGGACCAGCGTCTCCAATGCCGGTGGCCCATGGCGAGCGATTTGCCCGAAGACCCGACCAGCGATCCCTCACGCATTCGCCCCGCCGCGCAAGATCCGCTTCTGCGCACGCCGCTTCACGCGCTGCATCGGGAGCTGGGCGCGCGCATGGCGGGCTTCGCCGGCTATGACATGCCGATCCAATATCCCGCCGGCGTTCTGGCCGAGAACAAATGGACCCGCGATTCCGCCGGCCTGTTCGACGTGTCGCATATGGGCCAGGCGATCCTCGAAGGCGCCGGCGCCGCGCAAGCCGTCGAGACGCTCACGGCCGCCGACGTGCAGGGCCTTGGCGAGAACCGCACGCGCTATGCGCAATTCCTCAATGACGACGGCGGCGTTCTCGACGATTTCATGATCACGCGCCTCGCGCCGGGCGCAGACGGCGCGCAACGCCTGCTGCTCGTCGTCAATGCGGCGCGCAAACACGCCGATTTCGCGCTGCTGCGCGAAAAGCTTCCCGCCCTTCGCCTGAGCGTGCGCGAGGAGCGCGCGCTGCTCGCCTTGCAGGGGCCGAAGGCCGCGCAGGTTCTCGCCGACGCCCTGCGCGAGGAATATGGCGGCTTGCGCGACAAGATCGCCGCCGCGCCCTTCATGTCTTTCATCGACGGCGGCGAGGGCCTGTGGCTGTGGCGCTCGGGCTATACGGGCGAGGACGGTTTTGAAATCTCGCTGCCCGCCGAACAGGCGCAGCGCTTCGCCCGCGCGCTGCTGGCGGATGCGCGCGTGAGGCCCATCGGCCTTGGCGCGCGCGATTCCCTGCGGCTGGAGGCGGGCCTGTGCCTGTATGGCCATGACCTCGACGAGACGACCTCGCCGGTGGAGGGCGCGCTCGCCTGGTCCATCGGCGCGCGCCGGCGGGCGGAGGGCGGCTTTGCGGGCGCAAGCCGCATCCTGCGCGAATTGCGCGAAGGGCCCGCGCGCCGGCGCGTGGGCCTTTTGCTGGAGGGCCGCCAGCCTGCGCGCGAAGGCGCGCAGATCCAGACCGGCGACGGCCGGATCGTCGGCGCGCTCACCTCCGGCGGCTATGCGCCGACGCTCGAACGCCCCATCGCCATGGGCTATGTCGCCGCCGCTCATGCGCGCGCGGGCGAAGCGCTCGACGTGATCGTGCGCGGCAAGCGCCTGCCCGCGCGCGTCGTCGCCTTGCCCTTCGTTCCCCATCGTTTCTTTCGCTGACCCGCAGCCCTCCATGGAGCCTCCCATGTCGTCCATTCGTTACACCAGGGATCACGAATATGTCCGCATCGAAGGCGACACGGGCGTGATCGGCATCAGCGATTACGCGCAAAAGCAATTGGGCGACGTCGTGTTCGTCGAATTGCCGCAGGTGGGCGCGCGCATCGAAAAGGGCGCGCAGGCCGCCGTGGTGGAGAGCGTGAAGGCGGCGAGCGAAGTCTATGCTCCCCTCGCCGGCGAAGTTCTCGCGGTGAACGACGCGCTCGAAGCCGATCCCGCCGCGATCAACGCCGATCCGCTGGGCGCGGGCTGGTTTATGAAAATGCGCCTCGCCGACTCCGCCGCTCTGGACGGGCTGATGGACGAGACCGCCTATCAGGCCTTTCTCAAAACCCTCGATTGAACCCAGGGACGTCCCCATGCGCTATCTGCCGCTGACGCCTGAAGACCGCGCGTCCATGCTCGATACGGTCGGCGCGCCGACCATCGACGCTCTGTTCGCCGACGTGCCCGCCGACAAATTGCTCACGGAGCTGCCCGACCTGCCCCGCCGGCAGGGCGAGGCCGCGGTGGAGCGCATGCTCACGCGCATGGCCGCGCGCAATGTCGCGGCCGGCTCCGTTCCCTTTTTCGTCGGCGCCGGCGCCTATCGCCACCATGTGCCGGCCAGCGTGGACCATCTGATCCAGCGGTCCGAATTCCTGACGAGCTACACGCCATACCAGCCGGAGATCGCGCAAGGCACGCTGCAGATGCTCTTCGAGTTCCAGACGCAGGTCGCCAATCTCACGGGCATGGAGATCGCCAACGCATCCATGTACGACGGCTCGACGGGCTGCGCGGAGGCGGTGCTGATGGCCCATCGCATCACGCGCCGCAACAAGGCGGTGCTCTCGGGCGGCCTGCATCCCCATTACGCCGAAGTGGCGCGCACGCTCGCGCGCATGGCGGGCGACGAGACGACGAGCCTGCCGCCGGACGTTCTGGCGCGCGAAGATTTGGCCGCGCAGGTCGATTCCACCGTCTCCTGCGTCGTCGTGCAATCGCCCGACGCCTTCGGCAATCTGCGCGACCTTGCGCCGCTGGCCGCCAAATGCCACGCGCATGGCGCGCTGCTGATCGCCGTCGTCACGGAGGCCGTGTCGCTGGGCCTCGTCGAGCCGCCCGGCGCCATGGGCGCCGACATCGTGGTGGGCGAGGGCCAGTCCATCGGCAATGCGCTGAATTTCGGCGGGCCTTATGTGGGCCTGTTCGCGACGCGCCAGAAATATGTGCGCCAGATGCCCGGCCGCCTGGCGGGCGAAACCCGCGACGCGGACGGCGAGCGCGGCTTCGTGCTCACCCTCTCCACGCGCGAACAGCATATCCGGCGCGAAAAGGCGACGTCCAACATCTGCACCAATTCGGGCCTGTGCGCGCTCGCCTTCTCCATCCATATGACGCTGCTGGGCGAACGCGGATTGCGCGCGCTCGCGCGGGTCAATCACGCCGGGGCCGTGCGGCTGGCCGACATGCTGGCCGCGACGCCGGGCGTGGAGGTGCTCAACGAGACCTTCTTCAACGAATTCACCCTGCGCGTGAAGGCGGACGCCGCCGATCTCGTCGAGCGTCTCGCGCGACGCGGCGTGCTGGCGGGCGTGCCCGTCTCGCGCCTGCTGCCGGGCGCGGGGCTCGACGATCTCCTGCTGGTCGCCACCACAGAAACCAATACGGACGAGGACCGCGCCGCCCTGGTCGACGCGCTCGCAGCCGAACTCGCCGCCGAAGTCGGACATTGAGGAGACGAACGCCATGATGAACGATCAGGGCCGCCCCACCGGCGCAGGCGCAGGCGGACAGACCGGCCGGCCCAAGACCTTCTCGGGCTCGCGGGGACTCCAGACGCATGAAGGGCTGATCTTCGAGATCGGCCGCGCGCAGACCTGCGGGGTCGACATCGACGAGCCGGAGGATTTCGTCCCGCGTCTGGGCGCGCTCGCGCGCAAGACGCCCATCGATTCGCCAGGCCTGACGGAGCCGGAGGCCATGCGCCATTACGTGCGCCTGTCGCAGAAAAATTATGCGATCGACGCCGGCCTTTATCCGCTCGGCTCCTGCACGATGAAACATAATCCGCGCCTCAACGAGCGTCTCGCGCGGCTTCCCGGCTTTTCCGACGTGCATCCGCTGCAGCCCGTCTCCACCGTGCAGGGCGCGCTCGAAGCGATGGAGGAAGTGTCGCGCTGGCTGATGGCGCTGACCGGCGCCGCCGCCGTCGCCTTGTCGCCGAAGGCCGGCGCCCATGGCGAATTATGCGGCATGATGGCGATCAAGGCCGCGCTGGCCGCGCGCGGGGAAGGCGCGACCCGGCGCGTCGTGCTCGTGCCCGACAGCGCGCATGGCACCAATCCGGCGACCGCCGCGCTCATCGGCTTCGAGGTGCGCTCGATCCCCGCGCGCGAGGACGGGACCGTGAGCGCGCAAGCCGTGCGCGCGGCCTGCGGGCCCGACGTCGCGGCGCTGATGCTCACCAATCCCAACACCTGCGGCCTGTTCGAACCGGAGGTGGTGGAGATCGCCGCCGCCGTGCATGAGGCCGGCGCTTATTTTTATTGCGACGGCGCGAATTTCAACGCCATCGTCGGCAAGGTGCGGCCCATGGATCTGGGCGTCGACGCCATGCATATCAATCTGCACAAGACCTTCTCGACGCCCCATGGCGGGGGCGGGCCCGGCGCGGGCCCGGTCGTTCTCTCGCAGGCGCTTGCGCCCTTCGCGCCCGCGCCGATCCTGCGCCGCGTCGGCAAGGACGGCGAGACGCTCACGCTGGCGGAGGAGACGGGCGCCGGCGGCGGCTTCGGCCGCCTCACCGCGTTCCACGGCCAGATGGGCATGTTCGTGCGCGCCCTCGCCTATCTGCTCTCCCATGGGGCGGACGGCGTGCGGCAGGCGTCGGAGGATGCGGTGCTCAACGCCAATTACGTGCGCGTGCGCCTGCAAGACGTGATGAGCGCGCCCTTCGGCGACCGCCCCTGCATGCATGAGGCGTTGTTCGACGATCGCTGGATGAAGGGCAGCGGCGTGACCACGCTCGATTTCGCCAAGGCGATGATCGACGAGGGCTATCACCCGATGACCATCTATTTCCCGCTGGTCGCGTCC
>CAIXDD010000226.1 GCA_903918155.1 uncultured Hyphomicrobiales bacterium | reverse complement strand
CAGGCTCACCACATCGGCGCGCGCCAGCAGGTCGTCGAGCCCGACGTAAGCGAAGCCGAACGCGCGCGCGATCGCGGCGTCGGGCGCGGGATCGCAGGCCAGCGCCTCCATGCCGAAGCCGCGCGCGATGGCGATGACGCGCCGCCCGATGCGCCCCGCGCCGATGATTCCCATCGTGCGGCCCGCCAGATCGAAGCCGCGCAGGCCCTCGGCCGCGAAGGCGCCGCGCCGCGTGGACTCGACGGCCTCCACCAGCCGGCGCGAAACGGCGAGCAGAAGCGCGAATGTATGTTCCGCCACGGTGCGGTCGCCGTAATCGGGCACGTTGCACACGACGATCCCGCGCGCGTCGCAGGCCGCGAGATCGATATGGTCGAAGCCGGTGGAGCGCGTGGAGACGAGGCGCAGGGCGGGCCAGCGCGCCAGCGCGGAGGCCGTGACGCGCGAGCGCACGAAGGGGCACAGCGCCTGCGCGTCCGCATGGACGCCGGCGGGCAGCGCGTCGAGGGGACCGGGCGCGCAGAAAACGTCATGTTCGGCGAGCCGCGCGGCGAAGGCGCGCTGCTCCCAATCCTCGCATTCCAGCACCAGGATCTTCATGACGCCGCCGCCTCGACCGCCTGCGAGAGCCACGACAACGCGCCGCCGCCCTTGCGGGTTCGCGCCCGGCTTGCGCTGGGGCCCCGCCGCAGGCGCGATTGCGCAGCCGCGCGTCAGGCTCTATGAGCGGCGCAGGCGGCGCGCGCCGCACGCGCGGCGGGATTTACGCGCAAAAACTTGCGGCGAGGAGGAGAGCGAGATGGCCGCTCCAGGCGGGCCCCTCACGGTGAGACGCTGGCTGTCCAGCACGCCGCGGCGCACGTTCGCGCTCTATCCGCTGCTGATCGCCGCGCTTCACTTTCATCTCAACGACCGCCGCTTCGACGTGGAGCCTTGGGGCGCGCTTCTGCTCGTGGCGGGCTATGCGCAATATCGTTTCAGCGGGCTCTATCGCGCGATGAAGGGCGGCGGCGGGCCGGGGCTCGACGTTCCGCCGCAGCGATTGGTGACGAGCGGGATCTACGCGATCCTGCGCAATCCCATGTATCTCGGCCATCTCGTCTTCATGGCGGGACTGGCCGTGATGTTCCGCTCTTGGCCGGCGGCGGCGCTGCTGGCCTTCCACATCTGGTGGTTCGACCGCCGCGCGGCGGCCGACGAAAAACATATGGACGCGCTGTTCGGCGAGGCCTTCCGCGCCTATCGCGCGCGCGTGCGCCGCTGGGGTCTTTTGTGACGCCGCGCGGCGCGGATCGGCGCCGCCTTCCTATTTCATCGCCTCGCGGGCGCGCTCCACGACGCTGCGCGGCGCGTTGAGCGTCCGGTTGACGATCTCCTCCATCTCGCGCCATGCGAGCGGGGAGACGTCGAGGCGGCTGCGTTCGGCGTCCGCGAGGAAAGCGGCGTCCTTCATCGTCGCGTCGAACGCCTTGCGCACCGCGGCCACGCGATCCTCCGGCGTGCGCGGCGGCATGAAGAAGGGGCGGCCCAGCGCCGGCGCCAGCGAGAGAAACTCCAGCACCTGCCTGTCTTCGGGCGTCGTCGCCAGCTCATGCAGCAGCGGCAGGTCCGGCAGGTCGGGCGCTTTCTTCAGGCCGATCTGCACGAGCAGATTCACCTTGCCCTGCCGCGGCCAATCATTCGTCACTTTCAGCGCGGCCCAGGACACGGCGCCCCGGCCGTCCACCTCGCCCTTTTCGATCGCGTGATCGAGTTCGTTGGAGCCGGGATAACCGCTCACCACCTTGAACCGCGTGCCGAGCAGCATGTTCATCACGCGCGGATAGACATAGGTGGGCGAGCCCGGCCCGCTCGATCCCATCACGCCTTCGATGCGGCGCGCGTCGTCCAGCGTGCGCAGCTTGCTCGTGTGCCAAGTCCACGCGACGTTCACTTCCTGATTGGGGCTGCCGATCCAGAAGAATTTCGCGGCGTCGAATTGCACGCCCTGTTCGCCGAGCGCCTGATCGGTCGGGATGCCCTGATTGGGCACGCCGATCATCGTTCCGTCGAACGGGCCGCGCCCATAAAGCGCATTGGCGAGCACGCGGCTGCCGGCGCCGGGCATGTTCTGCACGATGATGTCGGGCCCGCCCGGTATGGCGCGCCCCATATGGCGCGCGATCACGCGGGCGTAGAGATCGTAATTGCCGCCCGGACTGAAGCCGACCGCGATCGTGATCTTGTTCTTGCCGTAGAAATCGGCGAGCGCGCGCTCGTCGGCCATGGCGGGCCGCGCGCCGGCCAAGAAGCCGGCGACGACGAAGCCGGCGACGACGAAGCCTGCGACGGCGCAATCGACGACGCAAGCGAGGCTGGAAAGGCGCGCATGCGCGCGCAGCCGCATCTCAAACATAGGTTTCCTCCCGGCGTTTCGCCCAGGCCGTCTTGCTCGCGGCCGCATTCGCCGGCCATAATGACGGCGCAACGAGAAAACTCAAGGTCTGGGGGGATGATGTCTTCGAGCCAAAGCGCTTTTCACACGATCACGGTCACGCGCGCCGGTCAGGTGGCGACGATCCGCCTGCAGGCGGCGAACCGCACCGCGCGGACGGGTCCGCATGTGGAGGTGGGCGCCGCGCTCAACGACTTGCGCTTCGACAATTCCGTGCGCGTGATCGTCATCACCGGCGACGAGAACGGCTTCTTCCTGCCGCCCAAGGACAGCCCGAAAGCCTCCGGCCATACGCCGGGACATGATTGGGACCTCACGCAAGGCATGCAGCGCACCTATCAGACGCTGCTGGAGATCGAAAAGCCGGTCATCGCGAAAGTGAACGGGCGCGCCATCGGATTCGGATCGAGCCTCGTCTTCGCCTGCGATCTCATCTACGCCGCGCAGGACGCGATATTCTGCGACCATCATCTGGGCATGGGCCAGACCTCGCAGGGCGGACGCGGCGATTTCGGCTCCGTGCCGGGCGACGGCGGCACGGCCTTCGTGCCCCTGCATATGACGCCCTGCATGGCGAAGGAATATTTGTGGCTCGCCGCCGAGTTCACCGGCGCCGAACTCGCGCAGCGGGGAATCATCAACGCCGCTGCGCCCGCCGACCGGCTCGATTCCCATGTCGATGCGATTTGCGCGAAACTGCTGACGCGCACGCCCCATTCGCTGGCGCTCGCCAAACGCGCCGCCAACAAGCATTACGTCGACCGGTTCAACGCGACTTACGATCTGGCGTGGAGCTATGAAGTGCTCAATTTCTACCAGCTCGGGCAATCGCCCGACGCGCGCGGAGTGACCGATTTGTGAGCCGCGGCCCTTTCGCGGGCCCGGCGAGGCGGATATAGAGGCCCCATGCTCTCACAGAAGGCGCGTTACGCCATCAAGGCGCTGATCGCTTTGGCGAGCGCGCCGCGCGGCGCGCCGCTGCAGACGCGCGAGATCGCGGAGCGCGGCGACGCGATTCCCCGCAGTTTCCTCGAACAGATCCTGCTGGAGCTGAAGCGCCATCGCCTCGTCGACAGCCGGCGCGGCAAGGAGGGCGGCTATCTCCTCGCCCGCAATCCGGCCGACGTCTCCATCGGCGAGATCGTGCGCATGATGGAGGGGCCCATCGCCCCCCTCTCCTGCCTCTCGCGCACCTCCTATCGGCGCTGCGAGGATTGCTTCGACGAATCGGCCTGCGCGTTGCGGCTGGCCTTCGCCGAGGCGTTCGCAGCTCAGCTGCAGGTGCTGGAGAACACCACGCTCGCGCAGGTGGTCGCCCGCGCCGAAGAGGCCCGGGGGCTGGGGGCGACGCCCCCCGATTTTTATCTCGGCGCGGATATCTAGCTGAAATTCAAGCGTTAGTGAGGCAGTTTGCTTTTCCGCTTGTAATCTTGACAAAGTTGGTCAAGATAATCGGGTAAGGAGAGAGAAAGCCCCGATGGAGACCCCCATGTTGAAGATCGCCCTGCGTCGTCTGCGTTCAGCCCTGCATGTGTCCGCCGTCGCCGCAGCCTTCGCCATGGTTCTGTTCGCGGCTTTCGGCGCGCGGGCGCAGACGACCTTGTTGAACGTCTCCTACGATCCCACGCGGGAGCTTTATCGCGCCGTCAACGTCGCCTTCGCCGCCCATTGGAAGGCGACGACCGGCGAGACCATCGCCATTCGCCAGTCGCATGGCGGCTCGGGCGCGCAGGCGCGCGCGGTCATCGACGGGCTGGCCGCCGACGTCGTGACCCTCGCCCTGTCCGGCGATATCGACGCCATCGCCAGCCGCACGCCGCTGATTCCCGCCGACTGGCGCACGCGCCTGCCCCACAAT
>CAIXDD010000225.1 GCA_903918155.1 uncultured Hyphomicrobiales bacterium | reverse complement strand
TCCTCGTCGCTCGAGCGCATCTTGCGCAGCATGGGATTGGAGAACGTCCTCATCGCAGGCGTCAAGACGAATGTGTGCTGCGAATCCACCGCCCGCGACGCGATGATGCTCGATTTCCGCACCGTGATGGTGGCGGATTGTTGCGCGGCGCTCTCGGACGAAGAGCACCGCGCAACGCTGGAGACTTTCATTCAGCAATTCGGCGACGTGCTGACCTCAGGCGAGGCGCAGGCGCTGCTGGCGCCCTCTCAGGCTTGAGGCGAAGGCGCGCATCTGAACGCGCCATCCGCCGCCGCGCGCGCCCATCATGCCGAAGAAGGCGAGCATCCCGCCGAAACTTGCGGCGTTGAGCGGAATGGGCGCGATCTGCGGGCTGTCGCTGAAGGAGATGTCGCCCACCTCCATCGAAAGCGAGGTGCCGCCGATCACGACGCGGTCGAACGTCAGCTCCGAGAAAGAGAACGTCGTGTAGCTGCCGATCGATCCGGTGACGGCGGTCGAGATCGGCCGGACCGCCGCGCCCGTAGTCGATGTGACGAGTTGTCCCTGATTGTAGAAGCTGATCGTATTCGATGAGTCCTGCGAACCCCACGCCATCGACAGGTAGCGCTGCGCCTGCGAAAAATCGAGCGTGACGGTTCCTTCCGAGGCGCGCAGGAAATTGGTCTGCACTGGCGACCATGTGGAGGCCGCATTCTGATACAGGCTCGAACCGCCCTGGAACGAGATGTTGAGGTTCACCGAACCATAGGACAGGCTCATCGGCATTTGGGACACAATGCCGGTGACGCCCGCAGATCCCAGATCGACCGATGTGATCCCCGAGCCTGAGAGCGGCCCGCTCGAGACGGTCAGATAGCTGCCGTTGGTCAGCGTCGTGGTGCTCTGGGCCTGCGCGGCGCCGGCCATGCCGGAAAACGCCAGGCCCGCGAAAACGGCCGCCGTAAACTTGGTGCGCATATCGCTTTTCCTTTTGTTTGTGATTTGCAACTCGGGACGTTTCGCGAAACGCGATGCGTTCTGCGTCGCGTTCCGGGTATTGGCGGCGCGGCGCGGCGCAGGCCTGTCGCGCGCCCCATGCCTGCCGCGCGAAGCGGACGGCTGGACCTTTCCGAATGATTGATCGTTTCGTTCGATGTTTTGCATGACGACCTCCTTGCGCGGACATCGAGCAAACGGGGCGCCCATGCGGGCCATGCGGAGGCGCGCCTTGCGCAGATGCTGAGCGAAGGCCCTGCCTTTTCTGCGCAATTTGAACGAATGCGCCGCTCTGCGGATCGGGCGTTCGCGCAGGCGCGCGCTGGCCTGCGGCTTGCTGGAGGGATCGCGTCGGATTTTCTTCCGCTGGACGCAGGATGAATCGCGAGACGTTGATGGGGCGGTTTCACGCCCGACTGAGCCTTGATCTGCTCGTGTGCCTCGCCGCCTGCGCGAACGGTCTTGTCGCGCGCGTCATCGAGGACCTGCGCGGGCCCTCGCCGTCGCTTCTTCTGGGGCTCAGCCCTTTCGAGCTTCTCGCCGCCGCGCTCGCCGCGCGCGCGATCACGCAGGGGAAGGCCGCCGACTTCGCGCCTGCGCGCGTGAGCCTCGCCCATGGGCTTGCGGCGCTGTCCATGCTGGCGCCCAGCGCGGCGGGCGCGTGGATCGTCTTGTTCGCCTTCTCCGCCTGGCGCGCGCCGCACGCGCGCGGGATGGAGCGCGCGGGCCTGCTGGTGTTCGCCGGTCTTGGATTGGCGCAGGCCTGGGCGGCGGTGGGTTTCAAACTGATCAGCGGTCCCTTGCTTGCGCTGGATGCGGCGCTGGCCGCGGCCGCGCTCGACCTGCTGGGGCTCTCGACGCGGCTTGTCGGCAATGTGGTGGAGGTGACGGGCGGGCACGCGATCGTCGTGCTCGTCACCTGCGCGACGCTGCATCGCTTGCCGCTGGCGCTGGTCGCCGCGCTGGCGCTTGCGGCGCCGGCGTCTGCGCGCCGCTGCGCGATGGTCTGCGTTCTGGCGGGGGCGGGCTATTGCGCGCTCAATCTCGTGCGGCTGACGCTGATGGGCCTGTCGCCGGACCATTACGCCTTCATGCATGAGGGGGCCGGCGCCAGTCTCTATGACGCGGCGCAGACGATCCTCGTCTTCCTCGTCGCCGGGCGAAAGCCCGTTGAGGGGCGCGCGCCATGATCAGGCGCGAGGCCGCCACCCTTCTGCTCGCCGGGCTGCTCTGCGCGGGCTTTTTCGCGCGCGTCGCCCGCGCGGGCTTGCAGGATGGCCCCAATGTCACGCGCGACGAAGCGGCGGTCGCCGTCTTTCTCGAGGCGCGCGGCTGGCGCGCGGATGAACGCGTGCCGGTGACCGCCAATTTCGATTATGCCGCGCGCGTGTTCCGCAAGCCCGGCTGCCGCGCGGTGCTTGTCGTCGCGCCCATCGGGGCGGGGGCGGAGGCTGCGGATTTGTTTCGCGGCGCGGGCGGGCTCGACTGGCGCTTCGTTCATGCGGGCGAGAGCCATGCCGCCCCGCCCACGCTGAATTATCTGTTCGATCACGCGCGCGCCCGCCTCATGCGCGCGCAGGCGCCGGCGTCGATTCTGGCCATGGCGCGCGCGCCGGCCGGAGAAGGCGCGTGGGATGACGCCTGCGCGCCGCCCGCGCCTGCGGACTGGCGCGCCTATGGCGGCGCTCAGGACGGCTTGCGCACTTCCGCCGAATAATCCTCGATCAGCATGCGCGAGAGTTTGCCCGGCGTGAACGTATAGGGGCCGACCTCCGAGACGGGGGTGACTTCCGCGCCGGTGCCGCAGATGAAACATTCGTCGAAAGTCGCCAGCTCCTCGGGCAGGATGCGGCGCTCGTGGATCGCCACGCCGCGCCGGCGGGCGAGCGCGATCACGGTCTTGCGCGTGATGCCGTCGAGGAAGCAATCGGCGATGGGCGTATGGATGGCGCCGTCCTTGGCGAAGAAAATATTGGCGCCGGTGCATTCGGCCACGCGGCCTTCCCAGTCCAGCATCATCGCGTCGGCATAGCCCTTGCGCTCGGCGCGATGTTTGGAGAGCGTGCAGATCATATAAAGGCCAGCGGCCTTGGCGGCGACGGGCGCGCAGCGCGGATCGGGACGGCGATATTCGGCGATGTCGAGGCGGATGCCGCGCATCTTCTCGTTCACGTCGAACATGCTCGGCCAGTCCCACATGGCGATCGCCACATGGATGGTGGAATGTTGCGCGGCGACCGCCATCATCTCGCTGCCGCGCCAAGCGACGGGGCGCACATAGCAATCCGACCAGCCGTTCTTTTCGAGCACGACCTTCTTGGCCGCTTCCAGCTCGTCGACCGAATAGGGGATTTCGAAATCGAGGATCCGTCCCGATTGCAGGAAACGCTCCGAATGTTCGCGGCTCTTGAAAATGCGGCCCTCATAGGCGCGCTCGCCCTCGAAGACGCAGGAGCCGTAATGCAGGCCGTGGCTCAACACATGCAGTTTCGCGTCGCCCCAGGGCAGGACGCGCCCGTTGAGCCAGATGAAACCGTCACGTTGATCGAAGGGCAGAACGGACATGAATTCCTCACGACGGCGCTGTTTTTCGGAGGGTTTTAGCCTCTTGGGACATCTTGACGACTAGCAATTGACCTGAAATATGTCAATCAGGCTGACGTATTCCGGGTCGCGTCTCGGCAAGTCCGGCGCGCGGACCAGGGACCCTGAACCTTGAGCGGAGGGGCGATGGCGCGCCAGACCGGCGAGAGCGTGGACCTGCAGCAGCCCGATTTCGAGCTGATCGAACTGCTCTTTTTCGCTTACCGCGACTTCATCGGCGACGCCGACAGGCTTTTGGAGAGCCTGCGGTTCGGCCGCGCGCACCATCGCGTGCTCCATTTCGTCCAGCGCCACCCCGGCCTGACGATCGCCGAATTGCTGGAGATCCTGCGCATCACCAAACAGAGCCTGAACCGGGTGCTGAAGGAATTGCTCGACGAGAGCTATGTGGAATCCCATCCCGGCGCGATGGACCGCCGCCAGCGGCAGCTGAAGCTCACCTTGCGCGGCGAAGAGCTGGCGCTGGAGCTTGCGCGGCTGCAGTCGCGCCGCTTCGCGCGGGTGCTGCAGGAGACGCCGGAGGGGTCGCGCGCGGCGGCGGTGCGCTTCCTGCTCGCGATGATCGATCCGCAGGAGCGCCCGCGGGTGGAGGCCCTCGTCTCGCCCTCAAGCGCGCGCCGCACGATGGCGGAGCAGGGAGCATGAACGCCGCGGAAGGCGACGCCCCGCGCCCGACGGCGGTCCCTGCGCCCGCTTCGTCGCCCGCGCCCGCGCTCGACGCCCAGCATGTGCTCGTGGTGGACGACGACCGGCGCATCCGCGATCTTCTGTCGCGCTACCTTCTCCAGCAGGGCTATCGCGTGAGCACGGCCAATAGCGCGCAGGAGGCGCGCGGACGCCTGGGCGTGTTCATCGTCGATCTTATCGTTCTGGACGTGATGATGCCCGGCGAGAGCGGCGTCGAATTCGCCCGCAGCCTGCGCGCGACCTCCGACGTGCCCATCCTCATGCTCACCGCGCGCGCCGATCCCGCCGACCGCGTGCTGGGGCTTGAGGCCGGCGTCGACGATTATCTCGCCAAGCCCTTCGAGCCGAAGGAGCTGGCGCTGCGCATCGCCTCCATCCTGCGGCGCGCAGCCCCGCGCATGGCGGAGCCCGCGCCCGAAAACGTGCGC
>CAIXDD010000224.1 GCA_903918155.1 uncultured Hyphomicrobiales bacterium | reverse complement strand
GGTCCGCCTCCGCCAGAAGCTCCGCCCCGGCGCGGGCCATCCACAGGCCCATGGGGCCGGCCATGTCCATCCGGTCGCCGTATTTGAGCGCATGGACCAGCCGGCGCGCCGGCCCGTCCTGATAGATCGCCACGGCGCGGGCGCGGCTCCAGACCGGCGGGTCGGCCAGCGCCTGCGGGGAGATCAGCCCCGGTCCCAGATCCTGCGCGAAGGGCGTGCCCGCGCGCTCGCAATAGGGCCGCTCGATGAGCGGCATGCGGGCCCAGCAGGGAGCGCATAAAAAACCGTTTTGCTGCACTGCAGCATGGCAGGCGGGACAGGAGGGAGGATAAAGGACGTCAATGACTTGCTGCGCAGCATCGCGCAATACGCCGCGTATTTTGCTGCGCGCCATGCTGCGCAGCATAAGGCCCGCGAAAAAGCCGCCGGAGCGGGCGTCCGGCGGCTTGTCGGCTTGCAGGGGCCAGAGGGAGAGGGGATCGGGTCCGGGCGCGTCCATGCTCCAGCTTACGCCGCAGCATGGATCCGCGCCAGCCGGTCAGCCCTTTTTCTGGCCTTCTTCCTGATAGGTGAATTTCGCCTCGGATTCATAGGCGCGCACGCTCGGCGCCTTGCCGGGCAGGCCCATTTCCTCCCAGCGCGCGGCCACCTTGTCATAGGTGGACTTGCGCAGGGTGGTGCGCGCGGAGAACACCGGCAGATAGCGGTGGTCCTTGCAGGCGTTGATGAGGACCTTCGACCCATAGGGCCGCTTTTCGGGCGGGTTCTGGGAGGGGTCGAGCGGCGTGCTCCAGGTGTTGCGCAGGATGTCCATGTCGTCGATGGGATTGCAGCGGCTGCCCAGGGCCCAGAGCACCTGATCCATGTCGGTGGGGTCCACGTCCTCGTCCACCGCGATGACGAACTTGGTGTAATAGGCGCCGCCCGGCACCTGCGCGGCCAGCGCGAGCACCTGCGCGGCGTGGCCGGCGTAGCGCTGCTGGATCGACAGGATCGTCATGCCGAAACCGCCGGCGGCGGCGGGGTGGGAATAGACGCCCTGAATGCCCAGCACGCCCAGCTTGTCGAAATCGTCCCAGATCTTGGCCGCGCGCAGGATCGAGAAGAAGCCGCTCTGCTCGCAGGAGGGATAATCCGCCATCAGCGCATTGGTGAGCACCGGATTGGTGCGGTAATGGATCGCCTTGATCTTCACCAGCGGGCAGGCGTCCTCCGGCTTGCCGTAATAGCCGGTGAATTCGCCGAACGGGCCTTCGGGCGCCAGCGCATTGGGCTCGATCACGCCTTCGATCACGAGTTCCGCATTGGCCGGGATCAGCAGGCTCGTCGCCTTGCCCTTCACGACGGGAATGGGCTGGCCCTTGATGCCGCCGGCGTATTCATATTCGGAGACGGTCTTGGGGAAGCTCTGCGAGCCCACCAGCATGAAAAGCGGATCCACGCCCCAGGCGGCGGCGACCTCCAGCGATTCCCCGCGCTCCCAGGCCTTCTGGATATGCAGGCGCGCGTCCTTGCCGGGCGAGAGATAGAGCCCGCAGGAATTCTTGCCCTGCTGCATCATGCGATAGGTGCCGATGTTGAAATAGCCCGTCTCCGGGTCTTTCGTGATCACGGCGTCGCAGGTGCCCGCATAGCGGCCGCCGTCGCGCGGCCAATGTTTGGGGATCGGCAGGAGATCGAGGTCCACGTCGTCGCCGAACAACGAGTTCTCGTAGACGGGCGCCTCGGCGGGCGCCACTTCGCGCGGCGGCGTGCGCTTCTTCAGCTTGTCCTTGGTGCGGCGGATCAGCTCCACCGTCGGCGTGTCGGGGTCTTCCTCCAGCGACACGGCGATGCGGCGCACGCTGGGGCCATAGGGGCCCCACAGATGACGCGCGCCGATGGGGCTTTTCTCAAACCCAGTCACGTTGCTGAACAAAGCGGCCGGCGAGGGTTTCTGCTTGGCGAGCAGATAAGCGACGGCGGACATTTCCTCGTCGCGCTCGACAGGCGCGTCGATGCGCACCAGCTCGCCGATCTCTTCGATGCGGGCGAGAAATTCGCGAAGGTCCTGGATCGGCCCCCTCACGCTGTTGGAAGCTGTGTCGTCCATGGCGCGTCATCCTCCGTGCGGGCCGGGCCCTGATTGACTCGCTCTATGGCACGGGCGGACAAGGCTGGAAAGCGCAGGCGGACCCGCGCGCCCCAAAGGGGAGCGCGCCGCCGCCGCCCGCGCCCGCGCGGCTTGCTTCAGTTGAAGTATTTGCGCGCGCGCTCCTTGAGATGATCGGGAACGGAGAACAATTCGTCCACCACCGCCTTCAGGCGCGTATGGTCGATGAATTGCACGTCCACCTGAACCGCGGCGGCCTCTTTCTTGAATTCGGGATCGTCCAGCATTTTCACGAAGGCCGCCCGCACGGCGTTCACGCGCTCGGCGGGAACGTCAGGCGCGAAGGCGAAGGGACGGCCGAGGCGATTGCCTGCGGTCACCACGCGCGTCACCAGCCGGTCTTCCGTATTCGTGATGAGATCGTCGAGATTGGGCACGCCGGGCAGATCGTCCTGGCGGGGGCCGGAATAGACGAGGATCGACACCTTGTCGTCGCGCAGCCAGTCGGGCTTGCTCGATTTCACGCTCGACCACGAATTGTTGCGTCCCTCCACCTCGCCGCGCTCGATGGCGAGATTGAGCGCGCCCGAGCCCGGATAGCCGGTGACGAGGCGGAATTTCGTGCCCAGCATCTCGTTCATCAGCATCGGATACATGTAGGTGATGCCCGACGCGCCGTTGGAGCCGGCGACGACTTCGCGTTTCTTGGCGTCCTCGACGGTGCGGATTCCCGTCGCCTTCCACGTCAGCATGGTTTCGACCGTGGGGGCGAGCGAGCCGATCCATTGCAGCTGGCGCGCGTCGAATTGCACGCCTTCCTTGCCCACGAATTGATAGGTCGGCAGGCCGTTCTGGATGAGGGCGACGGTGAGGCCGTCGCGCGGGGCGACGCGATAGACGTAATTCGCCATCACAAGGCCCGTGGCGCCGACCATGTTCTGCGGCACCGAGGCGGGGCGTCCGGGAATATATTTCACGATATGGCGCGCCACGAGGCGCAGGTCGATGTCATAGCCGCCGCCGGCGCTCACGCCGACGAGGAAGTTCATGTTCTTGCCCTTGTAGAAATCCTCGACGGGATCGGCATGGGCGGGAACGATGGCGGCGAGGGCCGAAAGAGAAGCGGCGGCCAACGCGGCGCGGGCGCTGAAGCGGATCATAAGTCCTCCCTGGCGGCCTCTGGAGCGCGAGGCCTTGCGGTGCTTGAACGCATTTTCGATCACGAAAGCGCGCGCAAGGCAAGGCGCCGGCCCGTTTCCGGCCGGCCTGCGGCGGGGCCGCGCGCGCCTATTCGCCGGGCGCGCGCGCGTCGATGGCGAGGGCGTGCACGCCCGCCGCCAATTCCTCGGCGAGCAGCTCGTTCACGGCGCGATGGCGCGCGAGCCGGCTCTTGCCGGCGAAGGCGGCGCTGACCACTTTCACGGCGAAATGGGTTTCCCCGCGCGGCTCCACGCCGCCGGGATGGAGCATATGCCCCGCATGCTTGTGGGACTCATCCACCACCTCGAGCGCGACCGGGGCAAGGGCGCCCTGCAGCTTGTCGCGTATCCTGTCCTTGACGCTCATCTCGCCTGCGCTCCTCGCCCGGCGGGCTGCGCCGGCGGCGGGAAGATGGGCCGGCGCGGGCCCGGGGGCAAGAGAAAGCCGCCGGCAGAGGAGTCCTGCGAGAGGAGTCCGGCGGGAGCCCGCGAGAAGCGCGGCGAAACCACGCATTGATGAAATTTCAATCGGCGGGGTCGAAGGATGGGCGCGCGCCTTGCCGGCGTCCCGACGCCTGCCTAGAGTGAGCCGCATGAATCTGAATTCGCCGCTGTTCGACCGCATCCGCGTGAAATCCGGCGCTCAGGAAGAGAGCGCGCCGGCGGGGTCGGGCTGCGATCATCCGGGCTGCGCGGCCGTGGGCGAATATCGCGCCCCCAAGGGGCGCAACCGGGAGGGGCAATATTTTTGCTTCTGCCTCGACCATGTGCGCGCCTACAACCAATCATACAATTATTTCAATGGGATGACCGACGAAGACGTCGCCAAGTACCAGAAAGAGGCGATCATCGGCCATCGCCCGACCTGGACCATGGGCGTCAAGCGCGGCAAGGGATTCCGGGAGGAAGGGGCGGATCCGGCGGATTTCGTCGATCCTTTCGGCGTCATGCGCGAGCGGGCGCAATCGCGCCGCGCGGCCGCGCCCCAGCCGCCGCGCCATGGCGTGGCCGCGGCCAAGGCGCTGGAGACGCTCGGGCTCGACGAATCCGCGGACGCGCCGGCCGTGCGCGCGCGCTACAAGGAGCTGGTCAAGCGGCTCCATCCCGACATGAACGGCGGCGACCGTTCGCGGGAGGAGAAATTGCGCGAGATCATTCAGGCCTATAAACATCTTCGAACCGCCCGGCTCGCGTGAGTCCGGGCCTTTCGATCCAGGGCCCTCGCGGGCCCGACGCTTCGCTTGAGGGCCCCGTGGGGCCCCGCCATCGGCCGCCAGGCCATCAGCTTGCCCGACCCCTTGACGGTCCGGGCGTGGAGGAAGAATGACCGCGACTGCGCAGGCTCCGGGCATGCCCGACAAGAAAGTTTCGGTGCGTCAGCTTTTCGGCATCGACTCGGACATGGAGGTCCCCGGCTATTCGCAGACCAGCGAACATGTGCCGGACCTCGATCCCGATTATCTGTTCGACCGCCAGACCACGCTCGCCATTCTGGCCGGTTTCGCGCGCAACCGCCGCGTCATCGTCACCGGCTATCACGGCACGGGCAAGTCGACCCATATCGAGCAGGTGGCGGCGCGGCTGAAATGGCCCTGCGTGCGCATCAATCTCGACAGCCACGTCTCGCGCATCGATCTCGTCGGCAAGGACGCGATCGTGCTCAAGGAAGGCAAGCAGATCACGGAATTCCGCGACGGCATCCTGCCCTGGGCCTATCAGAACAATGTCGCGCTGGTGTTCGACGAATATGACGCGGGCCGACCGGACGTGATGTTCGTCATCCAGCGCGTGCTGGAAGCCTCCGGCCGACTGACGCTGCTCGACCAGAGCCGCGTGTTGCGTCCCCATCCCGCGTTCCGCCTGTTCGCCACCGCCAATACGGTGGGGCTTGGCGACACGTCGGGCCTCTATCACGGCACGCAGCAGATCAACCAGGCGCAGATGGACCGCTGGTCCATCGTCACCACGCTGAATTACCTGCCGCATGATCAGGAAGTCGACATCGTGCAGGCGAAGTCGCCCCATTACAAGACGAAGGAAGGTCGCGACATCGTCAACAAGATGGTGCGCGTCGCCGACCTCACGCGCAACGCCTTCATGGCGGGCGACCTGTCCACGGTGATGAGCCCGCGCACGGTCATCACCTGGTCGGAGAACGCCGACATCTTCAAGGACGTCGGCTTCGCCTTCCGTCTCACCTTCCTCAACAAGTGCGACGAGCTGGAGCGTCCGCTGGTGGCGGAATTCTACCAGCGCGCCTTCGGGCAGGAATTGCCCGAGAGCGTCGTCAATGTCGCGTTGAGCTGAGCGCGCAGGCGCGCGGTTTTCCGCGCGCCCCTGTCCCGCCGCCGGCGGGGCCTGAAAGCGGCCATACGCAGAGGGAAGTCCCGCAGGGGACGCATCACATATGTCAGCGCCCAGCAACCGCAAGCCAGCGAGCAAGACCGAAGCCCCGCAGGAGCCGTTCAAGCGCGCCGTCGCCGGCTGCATGCGCGCCATGGCGGGCGTGAAGGAGCTTGAAGTCGTCTATGCGGCCGAGCGTCCCTCGCTCATCGGAACGGGCGAGGGCGCGAAGGCGCGCCTGCCCGAGCCCGCGCGCAAGCTCTCTCCGCAGGAAGCCGCCATCGTGCGCGGCCATGCGGATTCGCTCGCCCTGAAACTCGCCTGCCACGACACGTCGGTGCATCGGCGCATGACGCCGCAGAATCAGGCCGCGCGCGCGATCTTCGACGCGGTGGAGCAATCGCGCGTGGAATCCATCGGCTCGCGGCGCATGGCCGGCGTCGCCGACAATCTCACCGCCATGCTCGAAGACCGCTATCATCGCGGAACTTACGCCGAGGTCTCCGACCGCGCCGACGCGCCGCTCGAGGACGCGGTGGCGATGATCGTGCGCGAGCGCCTCACCGGCCTTGCGCCCCCGCGCGCCGCGCAGAAGATCGTGGAGCTGTGGCGCCCGATCATCGAGGATCGCGCCGGCGACGAACTCGACGCGCTCACCGGCTCCATCGAAGACCAGCGCGCCTTCGCGCGCGCCGTCCACAAAATGCTCCAGTCCCTCGACATGATGGACGAAGGCGCGATGGACCATGACGAGACGGGCGAGGAGGCGGGCGATTCCGAACCCGATTCCAAGCCCGAGGATTCCGAGAGCGACGGCGAGCAGGAGCAGACCGGCGACGCGGTCGAAATGGAGAAGGCGGAGGACTCCTCCGACGACGTGGAAGACGGCGCGATGGACGCAGACGACGCGCCCGCCGGCGAATTGCCGGAAGATTCCGAAATGGGCGCCGCGGAGGATTCGGCCGAGAGCCGGCGTCCGCCCAGCATGGGCCAGCAGGAGCATCGCGGAACCGATTACAAGGTCTATGCGGCGCGTTTCGACGAAACGGTGACGGCTGAGGATTTGTGCGAGCCTGAAGAGCTGGAGCGCCTGCGCGCCTATCTCGACAAGCAGCTCACCAATCTGTCGCCCATCGTGGCGCGCCTCGCCAACCGCCTGCAACGCCGCCTCATGGCGCAGCAGAACCGCTCGTGGGATTTCGATCTCGAAGAAGGCATGCTCGATCCCGCGCGCCTGTCGCGCGTGGTGATCGACCCGCAGCAGCCGCTCTCCTTCAAACAGGAGAAAGACACCAATTTCCGCGACACGGTGGT
>CAIXDD010000223.1 GCA_903918155.1 uncultured Hyphomicrobiales bacterium | reverse complement strand
GGCGTCACGCGCACCACGCGCGCCTCGCCCAGACGCGTCTCCGCCTCTCCGAGCTTTTCCTTCGTGACCGGATCGATCAAAGCCTCGCCGACGGCGTAAAGCTCGAATGTATCGTCCACATTGATGCCTGCGCCTTCGCCCCGGTTCACGAAAATATCGGCGCCCGACGCCTGCATCACCTGAACGGGGAAGAGGCTTCCCACGACGGCGTTCGTGATCTGGCCGGCGGTGACGCGCGCCATGACGCGCCAGGCGTCGCTCACCACGATGGCGTTGTCATTGGGGCCGTTGGCGCCCTTGCCGACCTCGTTGGGCGCAGGAAGACTCGTCTCGCGCGTAGCCTGATAGACGATCCCGCCGGTGGTCGTGTCGATCACTTTCGTCGTGACGGCGACGGAGCCGGAGGCGACGTAGCGGAACCGGCCCGGCGCCTCGTCCATCGGGCTGCGGCGCACGCTGAGATTCAGGAACGTCACCATCGGATAGACGACGAATTGCACCATCGAGCGCTTCCCGAAATCAACAGCGCTTCGTTCGAAATTCTGGTCGGAGGCAAGCTCCTGCTCGGCGGCGATCGTCTCCTCCATCACGGCTCGGGAGCGTTCGAAGACTTCGAAGCGCCGCGAGGCGCGCAAGCCCTCCTCCACCTGCCGGGTGAGTTCGCCCGGGTCCAGCTTGAGATCGGTGAAGACGCGCTTGGCGGCGGGCGTGGTCGCGGCTTCGAACACGGCGAGCTTGGGAAGCTCGGGCGCCTGCGCAAGCGCGATCGAGGGGGCGAGCGCGAGGAGAAGGGCGAGCAGCGGGCGGATCACCATTTTGGCTTGTTCCCTGTTGGTTGTGCGGTCATCGGCTGGCCGCGCTCTGCGGACTCCTCGCGCTTGCGAAGCACGACGTCGCCCTGCCCCGCAAGCGACTGACCGCTGATGACGCGGCCATAGGACATTTTGGGATCCACGCGTTCGACGACGATATTGGCCACTGGCGTCTCGGCGCGCCCCAGCGGTTCTTTCGTGTAGGGATCGACCATCATCTCGCCCAGCCGAAACGCGCCGAGCTGCTGGCCGACGCGCAGGGTCTCGCCGCCCTGATTGATCACCACGACCCCGTCGGGCTCCGCCTGCAGGACCAGCATGGGATAGATGGCGTTGAGAATGTCCTCGCCCAGCCGTGTCGCGGCGACTTCGAGAGCCTGCCCGAGTCCGGCGTTCTGCGGATCCTGAAAACGCCCGGTCCATTTGAGCTGCCGCGTCGCCACTTCGAAGATCGTGACGTCCACATGCACGAGAGAGGTTTGCGTCGCCACCGTACGTCCCGTCAGCCGCACGGTCTGCGATTGCGTCTGCGTGTCGAAGGCGCGGATCTTCAGGGAGACGATGTAATCGGCGCCGAGCGCCTGCCCGATGCGCGCGGTCTCCTGCGGCGGCACGTCGGGACTGCGCAAGAGATCGAGTTCGCGCTTGAACAGGGGCTCGTTCTTGCGGTCCACCACGGCGAAGCGACGGCTCTGGACGAGGAAGGAGGTGAGGCGTTCGCGCAACGTTTCCGCATTCGGGCCCGCGCGGTTGGAAAGATCGGCGGGATCGGCGACGAAGATGCGCCGGCGGTCCTGCGTCGGCAGGCCGGGGGCGGCGAAACGCTCCACGTCCACAGTCAGCCGCGCGAGGAATCCCCCCGCCTGCGGTTCGATGGACGTGATCTGGAACGCGCGGACCAAACCGCCCGAGCGCTGCCGCATTGTCTGCTGAAACGTTTCGGATATGGCCGTCACGCTTTGCGCGCCCACGCTGACCGTGGCGACATTCTCCTCCAGCGCGCGCGCGGCCTCCAGCTTGACGCCCGTGGCCTGCTCCACGGCCTGCACGAGCGCCTTGTCGACCGCGTCCTGCCGGGTGCGACCTTCCGCGAAAGCGGAGACGGTGACCGTCTCCGCCTGCGCGCCCGTCACGCCGAACCCGAGGAGGCACAGGCCGACCAGCCGGGCGGGCCAGCGCCGTCGATCGTTCGTCGGCGAAAAGGCTTGAGGTCTCGTCATGCGGATCCCCGTCAGAAGTCGTTGGTGCTCGACGAAGCGCCGGAGCGGACCGTCCCGCCCTGTTGCGCGGGCGCGGGCGCGGCAGGCTGCGCGGCCTTGCGCATCTGCTGGGCGGCTTCGCCCGCAGCCTGACGGCCGTCGGGCGTCCACCTCACGGCCACCGTCGTCATGCGCGCGTTCGACCACGGATGAGCCAGCCGCCACGGCGACAAGGTCTGCGAACCCTGAAGGTCAGCCGCTTTCGCGCGGCCTTCGATCCTCTGGCGATAGAGGGAG
>CAIXDD010000222.1 GCA_903918155.1 uncultured Hyphomicrobiales bacterium | reverse complement strand
GCCTGGCTGCATGGGGCCAGCGTCGGCGAGGCGATGGCCCTGCAACCCTTGCTGCAGCGGCTGCGCGCGCGCGGCTTCAACGTGCTGCTGACGACGGGGACCGTGACCTCCGCGCGCGTGATGGAGGATCGCCTGCCCGAAGGCGTGACGCATCAATTCGCGCCGCTCGACGCGCCCGCCTATGTGCGCCGTTTCCTCGACCATTGGGAGCCCGACATCGCGCTCTTCGCGGAATCGGAATTGTGGCCGAACATGATTTTGGAGACCGAGGCGCGCGGCGTGCCCCTGGTGCTCGTGAACGCGCGCGTCTCCGAACGCTCCTACCGGCGCTGGCGGCGCTTTCCCCGCACGATCCAGACGATTCTGGGCGCCGTCGATCTCTGCCTCGCGCAAAGCCCCGCCGACGCCACGCGCCTGATGGATCTGGGCGCGGCGCGCGTGCAGGTGGCGGGCAATCTGAAATATGACGTGCCGGCGCTGCCGGCCGATCCCGCGCAGCTCGCGCGCCTGCGCGCCATGATCGGCGCGCGGCCCGTCTGGCTCGCCGCCTCCACCCATGCGGGCGAAGAGGAGATCGCGCTCGCCGCCCATTGCGGCCTGCTGACGCGCTTTCCCAACCTGCTCACCATCGTCGCCCCGCGCCATCCCGAACGCGGCGGGCAGATCGCCGCCATGGCGCGCCAATACGGCGTGCCGGCAAGCCAGCGCTCCACCGGCGAAGGCCCCGGTCCCGACACGCAATTCTACATCGCCGACACGATCGGCGAGATGGGCCTGTTCTATCGCCTGTGCGGCGTCGTGTTTCTCGGCAAGTCGCTGGCGGGCGAGGGCGGACAGAATCCCATCGAGCCGGTGAAACTGGGCGCGGCCATCCTGCATGGGCCGAACGTGTCGAATTTCGCCGAAGTCTTCGCCGCCTTCGACGCCGAACAGGGCGCGGTGGAGGTGCGCGACGTGGAGACGCTGGCCGCCGCGCTCGCCGCCCTGCTCAGCGACGCGCGCCGCCTGCGCAAGACCGCGCGCGCGGCCGGCGAGACCGTGCAACGGCTGGGCGGCGCGTGCGACGCGATCATGCAGGCCATCGAACCCTATGTGCTGCAGATGCAAGTGAGCCGCGGCTGATGCGCGCGCCCGCTTTCTGGAGCGCGCCCGATCCCACGCTCGCCGCCAGCCTCCTCGCGCCGCTGGGCGCCCTTTACGGCGCCGTCGCCGCCCAGCGCATGGGCCGGCGCGGCCTGTGCGTGGAGGCGCCCGTGGTGTGCATCGGCAATTTCACGGCGGGCGGCGCCGGCAAGACGCCGACGGCCATCGCCGCCGCACGCGCGCTGCGCGCCATGGGCGAACGGCCCTTCTTTCTCTCGCGCGGCTATGGCGCGCGCGCAAGCCATCGCACGCCGCTGCGCGTGGACCTTGCGCGCCATGGCGCGGGCGAGACGGGCGACGAGCCGCTGCTGCTTGCGCGCGAAGCCGCGACCTTCGTCTGCGCCGACCGCGCCGCCGGCGCGCTCGCCGCCGTGCGCGCGGGCGCCAGCGTGGTGGTGATGGACGACGGCTTGCAGAATCCCGCCCTGCACAAGGATCTCGCCATCGCCGTCATCGACGCGCAGACCGGCGTGGGCAACGGCCTGTGCATTCCCGCCGGACCCTTGCGCGCGCCGCTCGAAGCCCAATGGGCGCATGTCGACGCAGCGCTGATCATCGGCGAGGAGACGCATGAGGCGGGCCGGCGCCTCGCCTATGACGCGCAGGCGCGCGGCCTGCCGGTCTTGCGCGCGCTTCTCGCGCCCGACGCCGCGCAAGCGCATGAATTGCTGGGCCGGCGCGTCGTCGCCTTCGCCGGCATCGGGCGCCCGGAGAAATTTTTCGACACTTTGCGCGCCGCCGGCGCCCTGATCGCGCAGACGCGCGCCTTCGCCGACCATCATGTCTTCTCGCAGGACGACCTCGCGGGCCTGCGCGCGCTGGCCGCGCGCGAACAGGCCGCGCTCGTCACGACGCGCAAGGATTTCGTGCGCATGGGCGAGCCCGCCGACGTGGCGATTCTCGACGTGGCGCTGCGCTTGCGCGCGCCGCAGGATTTCGCGGATCTTCTGGCGCAGGGCCTCGCCCGGGCGCGCGCGGGCTGATCGCGCCCGCGCGGATTCGTTTATGCGCGCGCTGTCGCGCAGATTTGTCTATTTGCGCGCTGTCGCGCGCCAGCCGATGTCGCGGCGATAAAAGCCACCGGGGAACTCGAT
>CAIXDD010000221.1 GCA_903918155.1 uncultured Hyphomicrobiales bacterium | reverse complement strand
GCTCGAATTCGAGACGCTCACCGGCGACGAGCTGAAGGACCTTCTCAACGGCAAGCGTCCCACGCGCGAGCCCACCGACGAGCCGCCGGCGCCGCGCGCCTCCGTCCTGCCGACGACGAAGCCGCGTCCCCCGCGCGCCGAGCCCGACGCAGGCGGGCTGGAGCCCCAGCCCTTGGCCTGACGGCCTGATCGACGGCGAAACGACAACAGCCCCGCGCAAGCGGGGCTTTTTCATGCGCGGCGGCGGGCGGGGCGGGCGCCCGGATGCGCCGATCAATATCAGGGACCTTGCCAAATCACGCGTTTTGCGGCTCAGTTCCCCCACAACCAGGGAGGGACCCATGTCGTTTTCCATCAGGCGCGCGTTCGGCGCGTCCTTCGGCGCGTTTCTGGCGCTGGGGCTCGCCGCAGGCGCCGCGCAGGCGCAGGGTCAGGCCGCTTCGCAGGGGCAGGCCGCGACGCCCGGCTTCCCCAACAAGCCGATCAAGCTCATCACGCTGACCACGCCGGGCGGCTCGCTCGACATTCTCGCCCGCATGATCTCCGACGAGATCGGTCGGCAATGGGGCCAGCAGGTGATCGTGGAGAACCGCGTCGGCGCCGGCGGCTCGTCGGTGGGCTCGCGCGTGGGACGCTTGCCGTTGAGAAGGTCCTTCAGCTCGTCGCCGGTGAGCGTCTCGAATTCGAGCAGCGCCTCGGCGATGGTGGTGAAGCCTTCCTTCTGTTCGGTGATGATGCGGCGTGCGGTCTGATAGCCTTCGTCCACAAGCCGGCGCACTTCCGCGTCGATCTTCTGGGCCGTCGACTCGGAGATGTTCTGCTGGCGTCCCACGGACATGCCGAGGAACACTTCCTCCTGATTCTCGCCATAGGCGACGAGGCCCAGTTCGTCGGAATAGCCCAGCCGCGTCACCATCGCGCGCGCCATTTTGGTGGCCTGTTCGATGTCGCCCGAGGCGCCGGAGGTGATGTTCTCCTTGCCGAAGGTCAGCTCCTCCGCCACGCGCCCGCCCATGGCGACCGCGAGCTGCGAGGTGAACTCCTTGTACTTCATCGAATAGCGGTCGCCTTCGGGGAGGAATTTCACCATGCCCAAAGCGCGCCCGCGCGGGATGATCGTCGCCTTGTGCACCGGAATGCCGGCGGGCACGAACATGCCGACGAGGGCGTGGCCGGCCTCGTGATAGGCGGTGAGCTTCTTCTCCTCCTCCGACATCGCCATGGACTTGCGCTCGGCGCCCATCATGACCTTGTCTTTGGCGTCCTCGAATTCCTGATGCGTCACCACGCGCTTGTTGCGCCGGGCGGCGAGCAGCGCCGCCTCGTTGACGAGATTCATCAGGTCGGCGCCCGAGAAGCCCGGCGTGCCGCGCGCGATCACCTTCAGGTCCACGTCCGGCGCCAGCGGCACCTTGCGCACATGCACCTTCAGGATTTTCTCGCGGCCCGACACGTCGGGATTGGGAACCACGATCTGGCGGTCGAACCGGCCCGGCCGCAGCAAGGCGGGATCGAGCACGTCGGGACGGTTCGTCGCGGCGATGATGATGATGCCTTCGTTGGGCTCGAACCCGTCCATTTCGACGAGCAATTGGTTGAGCGTCTGTTCGCGCTCGTCATTGCCGCCGCCCAGGCCCGCGCCGCGATGGCGGCCCACCGCGTCGATTTCGTCGATGAAGATGATGCAGGGCGCGTTCTTCTTCGCCTGTTCGAACATGTCGCGCACGCGGCTCGCGCCCACGCCCACGAACATCTCCACGAAATCGGAGCCCGAAATGGTGAAGAAGGGAACGTTGGCCTCGCCCGCCACCGCGCGCGCCGTCAGCGTCTTGCCGGTGCCCGGAGGCCCGACCAGCAGAACGCCGCGCGGAATGCGCCCGCCCAGCCGCTGGAACTTTTGCGGATCGCGCAGGAATTCGACGATCTCCTGCAGATCCTCCTTCGCCTCGTCGATGCCCGCCACGTCCTCGAACGTGACGCGTCCATGCGCTTCGGTGAGCAGTTTCGCCTTCGACTTGCCGAAGCCCATGGCTTTCCCGCCGGCCCCCTGCATCTGGCGCGACAGGAAGATCCAGACGCCGAGGAAGGCGATCAGCGGCAGGCCGTTGACCAGCAACGTCACCAGCCAGCTATTGCCCTCCTGCGGAGGACGCGCGGCGATGGAGACGTTCTTGGAATAAAGCTTCTGGACCAGCGAAGGATCATTGGGCGCATAGGTCGAGAAGGGACGATTGTCCGTGAAGTGACCGGAGATTTCCGGTCCGGAGATCGTCACCTCGCGCACGCGGCCCTGATCGACCTCGCTCAGGAGCTGACTGAAAGTGATCTGCTGGGAAAGCTCCCGCTGGGAGGGATTCTGGAACAACATGACCAGAGCCACAACCAGAAGGAAGATAATCACCCAGAGAGCGAAGTTCCGCACATTGGGATTCATGGGGTCCTGCCGTAGATCCTGCCGGATGATGCGCCTGAATGACCTGCCGAAATGACCTGCCGGACCACCGCACCGCTGGCTGTTGCCCTTTAATCTATGCGCGCCCCGCCCCCTTGCCAAGGGAAGCCGCCAGGCAGAACGCATCCAGCGCCGGCTTTTCGGCGATTGCGTGAACGGATGGCGCCTTTTCGCCGCCTCTTTCGCCCGCCTGCGCGCCGTCTTGCGCGCCGTCTTGCGGGCGCCCGCGCCGGCGCGGGCCCTCAGGGCGCACGCCGAGCCGCCCGCTGCGATCCAGCGTCAGCACCGCCCCCGCGAGGCTCGTGCGCAGGGGGGCGCCCGCCCGGCAGGCCTGCGAGAGGCGCGCGAAGGCGCCCTCCAGCCGCGCCAGCCGCACAGGGACGCCCGCGAGCGCGGCGATCTGCGCCTCCAGAAGCCGCAGGCCGATCTCCTCGGGCTCGGCGAGCAGGGCGGCGAAG
>CAIXDD010000220.1 GCA_903918155.1 uncultured Hyphomicrobiales bacterium | reverse complement strand
GACGCCGTGCTGCTGAACGACGCCATCAGCAACAGCGAATTCGTGCGCGCCTATGCGGGGCGCGACAGGCCGGGCTCCTATTTCCGCAGCGGCGGCAGTTCCGGCGGCTGGGGATCGGGGGCGGCCTTCGGCGCCAAGCTCGCGGCGCCCGATCGCGAGGTCGTGCTGGCTAGCGGCGACGGCTATTTCATGTTCGGCACGCCCATGGCGGCGCTGTGGGCCGCCAGCCGCCACAAGGCGCCTTATCTGTCCGTGGTCTTCGTGAACGGCTCCTACAGCACCGGCACCACGGGCCTGAAAAATCTCTATCCCGACGGCGTGGCGGTGCGCACCGGCAATTACGACGGCGGGGTGTTCGATCCCCCGCCCGATTTCGCCAAGCTCGCGGAGGCCGCCGGCGGCTATGGGCGCCACGTCACCGAGACGGCCGATGTGGGCCCCGCGCTGGCCGAGGGGCTGGCGCAGGTGCGCAAGGGCGCGCCCGCCGTGGTGGCCGTGCGCGTGCCCGGCCCGGCGGACGCGGCGCGCTGAGCGTCTCTTGCGCGCTGAAGCCTCGCGTCTCGCGCGCGGACCAGAATCGGCGTAAAGCCCGTTCATGTCCGCGCCCGGAGCGAAAGCGCCCAAATCCGCCGCCGTCCTGACCCAGCTCCTCGGCGAGGCGCTGACGCTCGCCGTCGGCTGCGCGGGGGCGGGCGCCTTCATGCTGGCGCATATTCCCGGCGGCGCCATGTCGGGCTCGGTCGTGGCGGTGGCGCTTCTCTCGGTCTTCGGCCGCGCGACGCCCATCGGCGGGCCGCTGCGCGTCTTCGGCATGGCCTCCATCGGCGTCGCCATCGGCTCGGTCGTGGGCCCCGACACGCTGGAGCATGTGGCGGCCTATCCCGCCAGCCTGGCGCTGATGGCGGTCTGCGTGGTGGCGATGACGCTGTCCTCCGCCGCCGTCTGGCGCTGGCTCATGGGCTGGCCCCCCTCCATGGCGCTCCTCGCCTCGGTGCCCGGCTCCATGGGCTATATCGTCTCCGTCTCCATGAGCATGGGGGCGGACGCCGCGCGCGTGGCCGTGGTGCAGATGTCGCGCGTGGTCTTCCTCGTCACCATCCTGCCTTTCATCATCGCCTGGGAGCAGGGCGGCGGGGCGGGCCTGAGCGCGCCCGCGGCCTCCGTGGCCTCGGACCTGACCGTGCTCGCGCTGATGGCGGCGGGCGTTGCGGCGGGCTCCCTGTTCACCCGGCTGGGCGCGCCCGGCGGCATGATCCTGGGCGCGATCGTCGCCTCGGCGAGCCTGCATATTCTGGGCGTGGCGGAAGGCCGCGCGCCCAATTGGCTCATGAATATGGGGCAGATCCTGCTGGGCGCGTGGGTCGGCTCGCGTTTCGTCGATTTCGACTGGAGCCTGTTCTTCCGCATCTGCCTTGGCGCGGCCATGGCGGTGGGCGCGGCGCTGGCGGTCTCCATTCTCTTCGCCTGGACGGCGTCCGAATGGCTGGGCGTGCCTTTCGCGGCGGCGCTCATCGGCTATTCGCCGGGCGGGCAGGAGGCGATGGTCGCGCTCGCCCTTGTGCTCGACGCCGACCCGATTTTCGTCGCCACCCACCATCTGGGCCGTTACTTTCTCATCAATCTGAGCCTGCCGTTCATCGTCGCCTGGATGCGGCGCAGCGAAGGCGCCTCGCCGGGAGACACGTGACATGCTGCTGCGCACGAGCGGACCTTCGCCCTTCGGCCGCAAGGTGAAAATGGCGGCCAAGCGTCTGGGCCTCTATGAGCGCCTGGAGGTCGTGGCCGCCGACACGCTGGACGCCGCCGACCCCTTGCTGGGCGACAATCCGCTGGGCAAGATTCCGCTTCTCGTCCTCGACGACGGCCGGCGCGTCTATGACAGCCGCGTGATTCTGGAATGTCTCGACCATCTGGCCGGCGGCGGGATCATCCTGCCGCGCGCGTGGGACGCCCGCCTCGCCGCGCTCACCCAGCAGGCGCTCGCCGACGGCGTGCTCGACGCCGCCCTGCTCGTCGTCTACGAGAGCCGCTTCCGCCCGGCCGAATTGGCCCATCAGCCATGGATCGACCGCCAGCTCGGCAAGATCAGCCGCGGCCTCGCCGCCTTTGAGCGCGCATCGCCCGATCCCGCCGCCTTCGACGTGGGCACGCTGACGCTTGCCTGCGCGCTGGGCTATCTCGACCTGCGCAAGCAGATCGACTGGCGCGCCGAGTTTCCCGCGCTCGTCGCGTGGCTGGCGGCCTTCCGCGCGCTGCATCCCGAATATGACTCCACCTCCGCCTGAGCCTTCGGCTCTCGTCTCCCTTGCGCGGCGGCTATTGACGGCTGCGCGCCAGTCTGGTCCATCCACGCCATGACCGACGCACCGGCCCGCCGCAAATCGCATAATTTCAGTTTGCCGAACCTGCTCACCTATGGGCGCGTGGCGGCCGTGCCCGTCGTGGCCGCCCTGCTGATGTGGCCGGCGGAGGATTGGGCGCGCTGGACCGCGCTCGGCGTGTTCTCGGTGGCCGCGATCACCGATTTCTTCGACGGCTATCTCGCGCGCGTCTGGTCGCAGCAATCCTCCCTTGGCCAGATGCTCGATCCCATCGCCGACAAATTGCTCGTCGCGGTGTGCCTGCTGATGCTTTCGGCCACGAGCGCCATTGACGGCGCGTCCGTCTGGGCGGCGATCATCATCCTGACGCGCGAGATCCTCGTCTCGGGCCTGCGCGAATATCTCGCCGCCCTGCGCGTCTCCGTGCCCGTCACCCGCGTCGCGAAATACAAGACGACGCTTCAGCTCGTGGCGCTGGGCTTTCTCATCGCGGGGCCTGCCGGCGAGAAGGTTCTGCCCTATACTGAGCTGATCGGCCTGACGCTCCTGTGGGGCGCCGCTTTGCTGACGCTCTACACGGGCTGGGACTATATGCGCGCCGGGCTCAAACATATGACAGACGAGTGACGGGACGATGGCGGCTGTGAAACTCTCCTATTTCGCATGGGTGCGCGAACGCATCGGCAAGACCGAGGAGACGATCGTCGTGCCCGAGGACGTGCGCGACGTCGGACAGCTCATCGATTGGCTGAGCGGGCGGGGCGAGGAATACGCCTACGCCTTCGAAAACGCCAAGACGATCCGCGCCGCCCTCGACCGCAAGCATGTGAAACACGATGCGCCGCTGGGCGATGCGCGGGAGATCGCCTTCTTCCCGCCCATGACGGGGGGCTGACGTGAGCGCGCGCATCGACGTGCGCATCCAGCGCGAGGATTTCGACGTCGCAGCCGAAATCGCCGCGCTGACCAAGGGACGCGGCGACGTGGGCGCCGTCGTCACCTTCACCGGCTTGTGCCGCGACGAGAGCGGCGCCCTCAGCGCGCTCGAACTCGAACATTATCCCGGCATGGCGGAAGAGGAGATCGCGCGCGTGGCGCAAGCGGCCGCGCAGCGCTGGCCCATTCTCGGCGCCGTCGCGATCCATCGTTTCGGAAAGCTCGCGCCCGGCGAGAACATCGTGCTCGTCGCAACGACCTCGCCCCATCGCGCGGCCGCTTTCGAGGCCGCCGCCTTCATCATGGACTTCCTCAAGACGCGCGCGCCCTTCTGGAAGAAGGAGCATCGCCGCGACGGCGGCGTGGGCGATTGGGTGGACGCCAAGGAGGCCGACGACGCCGCATTGCGCCGCTGGGGCGCGTGAGGTGCCGCACGCCTTCATCCGCCCCCATATTCTCGAACGCGTGATCGCGCGGCGCGGGCGCCTGCGCTGGTTCGACCGGTTCGATGCGCGCAAGACCGCGCTCGTGGTCATCGACATGCAGGAAACGTTTTGCGCGCCCGGCGCGCCTGCGGAAGTGCCGACCGCGCGCGCGCTGGCGGAGCCGATCAACGCGCTCGCCGACAGCCTGCGCGCTCTGGGCGGTCAGGTGATCTGGGTGCTGCACGCCAATGCGCAAACCGGCGGACGCAGCGATTGGGAGATGTTTTTCACCCATGTCGTGGCCGATGACGTGCGCGCGCGCACCAT
>CAIXDD010000219.1 GCA_903918155.1 uncultured Hyphomicrobiales bacterium | reverse complement strand
GGTCAGGAACTGGCCCGCGCGCAACCCGCCGAACCGGTCGACCTGCCGGTTCGCCCAGGCGACCGCCGCCGTGAGCGGATCGCCGTCCGCGTGACCGCCGACGCGCTCGTTGCGCACTTCGCCGCCCACGACGAGCCGACAGGGAAGCCGCGCAAGGTCGAGCGCGCGAAAATCGCGCAGCCGCGCGCCGATGGCGTAAGCGCCATTGCTGAAGGAATCCCCCACGCGGGTGGCGAAGCCCGCGCGCGCGGGATCGGCGAAACGACTGACGATCAGCTCGATCCCGACGAAGACGTCGGCGAGCGCGTCGATCAGGTCGGCGCGGGTGAGCGGGCGCCCTTGCGCGACGAGATCGCGCGCGAAGGTCAGTCCAAGCTCCGCCTCGATCTTCACGAGCCCGCCCGGCGCCATGCGATGCACGCCCGCGTTTTCGCGCAGGTCGCGATCGAGAATCGGCGCGGCCCACGCGGTCCCGCCCTCGATCTCGCTTGGCGCGAAACCGACCTTCCAGCCGGCCGGGCGCGCGCCCAACAGCCGCGCCGCCTCCGCCTGCACGCCATAGGCGCTGGCGAGATCGGGCGATTCCAGCTCCGGCGCGAGGGCGAAAGGGACGCCCGCGCGGCGCGCCTGCGCGATCTGGGCGGCCAGCCGGGCCTGCGGTTCGGCGATCGTCATGGCGGGAGGCGTCCGATAGTTTGCGGGTGAATCCGGGCGGCAGGCTCGCTGTCGGACGCCCGCCTGTCAAATCCGGGGGCAAGGGGCGCAGGGGCATTGATCCCGGCGCGGAAATGGGGCATAGGAGCGCCACGTTCGGCCGTGGGCTCGCCCCGCTGAAGCACCAATCACCTCCGGGGATAGAGATGAAGGTCCGCAATTCGCTCAAGTCGCTGCGCACGCGCCACCGCGCGAACCAGCTGGTCCGCCGCAAGGGCCGCGTCTACATCATCAACAAGGTCCAGAAGCGCTACAAGGCGCGTCAGGGCTGACGTCACGCTGTTTTATGCGTTCAGGGACCCCGGCCTCGCGGCTGGGGTCCTGTCGTTTGGGCCGCGCCTCGCTATAGCCAGGCTGCGCGCGACCGCGCGCCCGCGCCTGGCTTTGACGCCCGCCGCCCGCCGCCCTAGACTCTCCCCATGCTTCCGTCCCGCCAAAAGAGCGTTTCCCGCGCCAAAAGCGTTCCGCGCCTCTCGCGAGCGCGCATGAGGCGTGCGGGCGGCTTTGCGGGCTTTGCGGCGCTCGCCGCGCTCGGCGCATTGGGCGCGATGGGCGCGCTCTGGGCTCCCGCGCCGGCTTTCGCCCAGACGCGGGCCGGCCGCGCCGCCGACCTTCCCCTGACCGTCATGGACCGGGCCGCCCAACGCGCCCGCGCGCTGGATGATCTGTTCGGCCGCCTCGCCGCCGCCCGCAGCCCGCAGGAAGGGGCGGGCGTCGCCGGCGCCATCGAGCGCGTCTGGTTGAAATCGGGCTCCGACACCGCCGACCTGCTGATGGAGCGCGCCCGCAGCGTGCTGAATCCCAAGGAGGCGGGGCTCGCCTGGGACCTTCTCGACCGCGTGATCGCGCTTGAGCCCAATTGGGCGGAGGCCTGGCGCACCCGCGCGGCGGCGCGTTTTCTCGCCGGCGACCGGGGCGGGGCGGTGGAGGATCTGGGCCGGACCCTGGCGCTGGAGCCGCGCCATTTCGGCGCCATGAGCGATCTGGGCTCGATCCTGCTGGCGGCGGGTTTCGACAAGCGCGCGCTGGACGCGCTCCGCCGGTCGCTGGATCTGCATCCCCAGCAGCCCGACGTGCGGGGCATGGCCGACGGCCTCGCCCCGCAAGTGGACGGCCGCGACATCTGAAAGCCGCGGCCTCGCCCGCGCGTCAGCCGCGCGGGGAGAAGGCGCGCTTCACTCCATCCGAAAACAGATTGAACGCCGCCGCCGCGCCGGCCGCCAGAAGGGCGCCGACAAGGCCCGGCGACAGGCTCGCGGCCAGTTCCGTTTCGTCGAGATCGAACCCCGGCCCGACGAGCAGGTCGAGGACAAGCGCGGCGAAGGCCAGAAGATAGAGCGTGGCCGCCAGCCGGGCCGGGCGATAGCCGTACCCGTAAGCGAAGGCGAGCGCCACGACGGAAGCGCCATGCGCCACCATGAGCTGGTGGGAACGGGCGAGGAAGGCGGGCGGCACAAGGCCGGCGAGGCCGAGGAAGGGCAGCGCCATCGAGACGACGCCGATGCTGAGCAACAAGGCTGCGACGACGCCCGTGGGCGATAGAAAGGCTGCAGAGGAGCGGACGGAGGTTTGCGCGCCAATGTTCATGAACGCCTCCCATGGAGCGGCGCAGGACCCACGAGCCAACGTGGCGAAACCCCCGCGCTTTTACGTCAGTGATAACGTGTAAATACGGTGGTGACTACCCATTTTCACGGGCGTCGCGGCGGCGGCGACGCGATCTCGCGTCGGGCCGCAGCGCGCCATAGGCTGCGCCCATCGCGCCGCCATAGGCGAGGAGCATGGCGAGCGAAAACGCCGCTGCGCCCGCCCCTCCCGCCGCCCAGCCGAACGGGCCAAGGCCCAGCGCGGGAAACATGGCGAGCCCCATGACGCACCAGGCGGCGGCGCCGAAGGCGAGCCCGCGACGCCAGCCGGCCCCGCCCGGCAAACGCCGGTAAACGCGCGCGAAAACAAAACCCGCGACGACCGCGCCATTGAACCAGGACAAGGCGTAGGACAGGAGCGGAAATCCGGCCGGCTCCCATGCGCCGGCCAGGAGCGCTTCGGCCAGCACGCGCTGAAGGGCCGCATAGGGCTGGAAGGCGGGCAGAAGGCCGGACGCGGCCTTCAGGCTCATGAGAAGCGTATGGGCGAGCGTGCCAGCCAGTCCCGCGAGCAGGACGGCGCCGGCGCGCCGGAGGGCGGAACGAAACGTGCGAGATTCGCCGGGTTCGCGAGAGCCGGGTTTTTCAGCTGTCATGGAGGCGGCCCCGCGGAGAGTCTCGCCTTAAGGCGCGACGACGCCGGATGGTCTGGTGGGCGCGACAGGGATCGAACCTGTGACCCCTTCCATGTCAAGGAAGTGCTCTCCCGCTGAGCTACGCGCCCGGTCCAAAGCCCGGTATCGGCGGAGAACCGCCTGCGGAATGGGGCTGCTATAAGCGTTCGGCGACGCCCGCGCAAGGCGGAAAACGTCGCACGCTCACGCCGCAAGCATGCGTTGCACCTCGTTCACCAGGTCGCGAAGGTGGAAGGGCTTCGACAGGACCTTCGCGTCCTTGGGGGCGTTGTTGTCCGGGTTGAGCGCCACAGCGGCGAAGCCCGTGATGAACATCACCTTGATGTCGGGATCCAGCTCCGTCGCGCGGCGGGCGAGTTCGATTCCGTCCATCTCCGGCATCACGATGTCGGTGAGCAGAAGCTCGAACGGCTCCTCCCGAAGGCGGTTATAGGCGGACATGCCGTTGTCGAACGAAGCGACGTCGTAACCCGCGTTCTGCAGCGCCTTCACAAGGAAACGGCGCATATCGTTATCGTCTTCCGCGAGCAGGATTCTCATAAAGCCAACACCGGTTTGAACTCGTTCTACGAACGGCGCGGCCAGACCGCGGCCGCACGCTCGCCGTCCATAAAGCGCCCACTTGTTTAACGACAGGTGAAAGCGGGGCCGACAATGCGCGCAACGTTAAGAAGACGCTGACAGGGCTCCAGCGCGACTTTGGGGCGCGCGCTCGACAGTCCCGCCACGAGAGGCCATGATGCGAGGGAAGGAGCCACGAGTGACTCGCAGCGCGCCCCCCGATCCTCTTGACCAGAACGCGCAAGATCCGCCTGCGCAAGATCCGCCTGCGCAAGTTCCGCCCGCGCTTTCGCCTGCGGCCTTCGCCATCGTGGAGCCCGACGGCGCGTTCGGCCCGCTCGTGCTGTCCTCGCCCCATTCGGGCGCGTCTTATCCGCCCGCCTTCATCGCCGCCTCGCGCCTGTCCGCGCTCACGCTGCGCCGTTCCGAGGACGCGTTCGTCGACGAGCTGTTCGCCGGCTGCCGCGCGCATGGCGCGCCCATGCTGAAAGCTCTGTTCCCCCGCGCCTATGTGGACGTGAACCGCGAGCCCTACGAGCTTGATCCGCGCATGTTCGCGCAACCCCTGCCCGCTTTCGCCAATACCGCGTCGATGCGCGTGGCCGCGGGGCTTGGCACGATTCCGCGCATCGTCAGCGAAGGGCTGGAGATTCATCGCAAGCCCCTCGACGTCGCCGAAGCGCTGGAGCGCATCGAACGGCTCTACAAGCCCTATCATCGCGCCTTGCGCGACCTGCTGGCCCGCGCGCGGGCGCGCCATGGCGCGGCGGTCCTGCTGGATTGCCATTCCATGCCGACGCCCGCCGCCCATGCGGGTTTCGAACGCCACCGGCCCGACGTCGTGATCGGCGACCGTTACGGGGGAAGCTGCGATCCCGATTACACCGATTGTCTGGAGAGCGCCCTGCGCGCGCTGGGCTATCGCGTGCAAAGAAACAAGCCCTACGCCGGCGGCTATATCACCGAACATTTCGGCGCCGCCTCGCGCGCCTGCGACGCCGTGCAGATCGAGGTGAGCCGCGCGCTCTATATGGACGAACGGCGCATCGAGAAGGCCTTCGGCTTCGCAAGCCTGGCTCGGGACATGACCCGCGTGGTGGGAGAGCTGGCCGCTTTGGCCGCCGCCAAGGCGAAAGCGGGCGCAGCCCGTGACGGCGCCCATGACGGCGCCCATGAGGCGGCGGCGGAATAGAGCCGCCGGAAAACGCCCGTCAAGAAAACGCCCGCACCTGAAAATACGCCCCCCCTGAAAAGAAAGGAGGCCGCCTGCAGAGCAAGCGGCCCCAAGTCTAGGGAGGAAACGCCCAAGGAGGGCATGCGCGACGCCAAGCGCCGCACAAGTCGAATATGAAGGTGCAGCGCAAAAAGTTCAAGCCTTTCGAACAGATTTTCGAGAGTGTCGACGCTCATGGACAATCGCGTTACAAATAGGTCACGTTTTTCACGAGCTAAACTTGAAAAGTGTCGTTTTGGCTTGCGCAGCGCAAGCGCGCGAGGGTCGCCGAAAAGAAAGGAGGCCGCTTGCGGTGCAAGCGGCCCCAAGTCGTAGGGAGGAAACGCCCAAGGAGGGCATCGGCGACGACGAGGCCGTCGCGCAAGATCAATATGCTATTGCACCGCACAAAAAGCAAGAGATTTTTTCGCAACTGCGGCGCCATGCGGAGATTTCTTTGAAAAGCCTTACTTTTCAATGGTCTTGCTTGGGTGCGGATCGCGAATGCGGCTATAGGCGAGCCCGGCGATGACGATTTCCGCCGCCAGGAAGCCGAACATCACCCGATAGGCCTCGACCGGATAGACCCGCGCGCCGTCGATGGTTTCGGCCGGAAACCATCCGATCAGCCAGCCCGTGACGATCTGCTGGAGGAAGACGCCGCCGATGGCCGCGATATTGGTGAGCGACAGGCCGCGTCCGATCAGCCGCGCGGGAAACAGCGACTTGCTATGGGCGGTGAGCAGGGGCGAAAAGCCGAAGGAGAAGCCGATCGCGATCAGGAAGGGCAGGATCGCCGCCTCCGGCAGGCGCACGAGCGCGGCGAGCGCGAGAAGCGCCGCCGACAGGCCGGCCCCGATGAGCGCGGGAATCTTGTAGCTGCCGAAGAAGCGGTCCGTCGCGCCCCAGAAGAACAATCCCGCGATCTGCGCCACCACCATCGCAAAGAGCATGCCCCCGCGCGCCTCCACCGGCATGCCATAGACATGGGCGAGCCAGGGCCCGCTCCACAGGCCCAGAACGGCGGCGAAGGCGGGATAGGTGGTGAGCTGCATCAGGAAGATGATCCAGAATCCCTCCACCCGCGCAGCCGCGGCCACGCCGCGCGCAAGCTCGCCCGCGCTCTCCGCGCGCTCCAGCCGCGCCGCCCGCGCCGCCGCGCTCTCGCGCACGAGCAGATAGACCAGCAGCGTCGCCAGAACGGCGACCGCGCCCACCAGGAGAAAGGCGTTGCGCCAGCCGATGGTGACGGCGGCGAAAGCGAGCGGCGCGGTCGCCGCGAGGCTTCCGAAATTGCCGCCGCCTACATGCAGCCCCGTGATCGTGGCGAATTGGCGGGCGGGAAAACGCGCGGCGTAGATCGCCAGCGGCGCCATGAGAAAACTCGAACATCCCAGCCCGATGAGCAAACGCGCGGAGACGAGATCGAGATAATCGGCGGCGAAGGCGAAATAGAGCGTGCCGAGAATCATCACGCCCGAGGTCGTGAGCATGGCGGCGCGCGCGCCGAAGCGATCGATGGCCATGCCGAGGGGAATCTGCACCGCGGCGAAGGACAAAAAGAAAATCGAGGCGAGCAGGCTCAGCGCGCGCGCG
>CAIXDD010000218.1 GCA_903918155.1 uncultured Hyphomicrobiales bacterium | reverse complement strand
GCCCCGCCGGCGCCGCCGGCTGCGCAAAAAACGTCCGTGGGCTGCGCCATCGCCTGTCCGCCCGCACTCGGCGTTAAGGAAAAGAAGTGATAAGCAATGGTCCCCCCTCGCGGGGCGACCGGTCAAAACCCTGAAGAATGCGGATGCCAAGATGACGGACTTCTATCGCGTGAAGCGCCTGCCGCCCTATGTCTTCGAACAGGTCAACCGTTTGAAGGCCAAGGCCCGCGCCGCCGGAGCCGACATCATCGATCTGGGCATGGGCAATCCCGACCTGCCGGCGCCCAAACATGTCGTCGAGAAGCTCATCGAGACGGCGGGCAAGCCGCGCACCGATCGCTATTCCGCCTCCAAGGGCATTCCCGGCCTGCGCCGCGCGCAGGCGAGCTATTACGAGCGCCGCTTCGGCGTGAAGCTCAATCCCGACACGCAGGTCATCACCACGCTGGGCTCGAAGGAAGGTTTCGCCAATATGGCGCAGGCCATCACCGCGCCGGGCGACGTGGTTCTGGTGCCCAATCCGTCTTATCCCATCCACGCCTTCGGCTTTCTCATGGCAGGCGGCGTCATCCGCTCCGTGCCCGCCGAGCCGACGCCCGATTTCTTCGTGGCGCTCGAAAAGGCCGTGCTGCATTCCATCCCCAAGCCCATCGCGGTGGTGGTGTGCTATCCCTCCAATCCGACGGCCATGGTCGCGAGCCTCGATTTCTATAAGGATCTCGTCGCCTTCGCGAAGAAGCACGAGATTTTCGTGCTCTCCGACCTCGCTTATGCGGAGGTCTATTTCGACGACAATCCGCCGCCCTCCGTCCTGCAGGTGCCCGGCGCCAACGACGTCTGCGTCGAGTTCACCTCGATGTCGAAGACCTATTCCATGGCGGGCTGGCGCATCGGCTTCGCGGTCGGCAACGAGCGGCTGCTGGCGGCGCTGGCGCGCGTGAAATCCTATCTGGATTACGGCGCCTATACGCCCGTGCAGGTCGCGGCGGCCGCCGCCCTCAACGGCCCCGACGATTGCATCGCCGAGATGCGCTCCATCTACAAGAAGCGCCGCGACGTGCTGGTGGAGAGTTTCGCTGCTGCAGGCTGGGACATTCCCGCGCCTGAGGCGACCATGTTCGCCTGGGTCCCCGTGCCCGAGAAATTCCGCCACCTCGGCAGCCTGGAGTTCTCCAAGCTGATGATCGAGAAGGCGGATGTGGCCGTGGCGCCGGGCATCGGCTTTGGCGAATTCGGTGACGACTATGTGCGCCTCGCCATTGTCGAGAACGAGCAACGCATCCGCCAGGCGGCGCGCGGTGTGCGCCGTTTCTTCGATCAGGCGGACCAGATCCTGCATAATGTGGTGCAGATCAAGCGGCCTGCCTGATTGATCCATCACCTCTTCTCCAAAGGCCAGCCACAAAAGCTGGCCTTTTTTCGTGATCCAGCCCCCAGTGGACGCGAGCGGCGACTTCTGGTCTCATGTGCGCAGATGGCGTCAAGGACGCCAAACTGCTTCAAGGGACTGGAAATGCGCGCAATGGGATC
>CAIXDD010000217.1 GCA_903918155.1 uncultured Hyphomicrobiales bacterium | reverse complement strand
TGCTCTACGTGCTGGCGAACGATCTCGGCGTCAACGGCGCCAAATTCGGCTGCGGCAAGTCGCAATGCGGCGCCTGCACCGTGCTGGTGGACGGGGAGCCGGTGCGCTCCTGCCAGACCGCCTTGTCGGCGGTGGCGGGCCGTTCGGTGATCACGCTCGAAGGCCTGCGCGAGAACGGCAAGCCGAGCAAGCTTCAGCAGGCCTTCATCGCCGAACAGGCGGCCCAATGCGGCTTTTGCGCCTCCGGCATGATCGTGCAGGCGCAAGCGCTCCTCGATCGCAATCCCAATCCCACCGAAGCCGACGTGCGCAGCGCGCTCAACGGCAATCTGTGCCGCTGCGGCGCGCATAACCGCATCGTGCGCGCCGTGCTGCGCGCGGCCAAGGAGGTCTGACCATGAACAAGCCGCTCATGATGGACCGTCGCTCCCTTCTCGCCGGCGCCGGCGCCGGCTATGTCGCGCTGGCTTTCGGCATTCCCATGGAGGTCGCCGCTCACGCACCCGCCGCCGGCGACACGCCGCGCCTGCCGGGCGATCTGCAGACCGTGCGCATGATCAGCGCGTGGATCCGCGTCGACGCGGACAAGACCGTGACCCTGCTCGTGGGCAAGGTGGAATTGGGGCAGGGCATCCTCACCGCCGTCGCGCAGGTCTGCGCCGATGAACTCGACATCGACCTCAAGCAGCTGAAGATCATTTCCGGCGACACCGCGCTTGTGCCCAATGAAGGCGTCACCGCCGGCTCCTTCTCCATGCCCAATTGCGCGCCCGCCGTGCGTCAGGCTTCTGCGGAGGCGCGCGCGATCATGGTCGGGCTCGCCGCCGAAAAGCTCGGCCAGCCCGCCGACAAGCTCGTCGTCAGGGACGGCGTGGTCGCCGCGCCCGACGGCAAGTCCGTCTCCTATTGGGACCTTGCGCTCGGCAAGGCGCTGGAGCGCGAAGCCACGGGACAGGTGAAGCCGAAACCCGCCAGCGCCTATCGCTATGTGGGCAAGGACGTGCCGCGCCTCGACATTCCCGCCAAAATGACGGGCGAGGAGATTTTCGTCCACGAACTGCGCCCCAAGGGCATGCTGTTCGGGCAGGTGACGCGTCCGCCCACCTATAAGGCGAAACTCGTCTCGCTTGATTCCAGCGTCGTCGAGAAAACGCCGGGCGTGGTGAAAGTGGTGCGCAACGGCTCGTTCCTCGGCGTCATCGCCGAGCGCGAGGAGATCGCCAACGCCGCCGCGCAAGCCTTGTTCGCCGCCGCCAAATGGGAGGTCGAGAAGGCCTTGCCCGGCACGGACGGCATGGAGGCCTGGCTCGTCGCGACCAAGCCCGCGCGTATCATCAAGACGCTCGAGAAGCCGCGTCAGGGCGGCGAGGCGCCCGCCAAGACGATCGAGGCGAGCTATTATCGTCCCTATCACATGCATGCTTCGCTTGGCACGTCGGCCGCGGTCGCCACGCTGGGCGCCGATGGCGTGATGACGATTCAGACGCACAGCCAATCGGTGTTCGAAACCTCGCAGGCCATTGCGAAAATGCTGGGCGTCGATGGTTCGAAAGTGCGCTGCCAGCATGTGCAGGGCTCGGGGTGCTACGGCCACAATATGGCTGACGACGCCGCCGCCGACGCGGCGCTGCTCGCCGCCGCCCTGCCGGGCCGGCCGATCCGCCTGCAATACACCCGCGAGGGCGAGCATCGCTGGGAGCCCTATGGCTCGGCGATGGCGATGAAGATGAAGGCGGGCGTCGACAAGAACGGCGACATCCTCGATTGGGATTACACGCTCTATTCGACGCCGCATGGCACGCGGCCCGGCGGGCAGCCCGGCAATCTGCTCTCCGCGCGCTATCTCGAAAAGCCGTTCGACATGCCGACGCCGCAAAACAACGGCGGGCCGAATTTCGCAGCCGACCGCAACGCCATCGCGCTGTATGAATTCCCCGGCCAGACCGTGACGACGCATTTCATCACGGACATGCCGCTGCGCGCCTCCTCGACGCGCGGGCTGGGCGCCTATGCGAATGTCTTCGCCATCGAGTCCTTCATTGACGAGCGGGCGATCGCGGCGGGCGTCGATCCCGTCCAATATCGCCTGCGCTTCATGAAGGATCCCCGCGCGCGCGACGTCATCGTGAAGGCGGCCGAGGCGTTCGGCTGGGACAAGTGGCAAAAGCGCCCCGGCTATGGCCGCGGCATCGCCTTCAACAAGTACAAGAACATCGCCGGCTATTGCGCGGTGGCGCTCGAAGTCGAGGTGAACCGCCGCAACGGACGCGTGCGCGTCGTGCGCGCGGTGGCCTCCGCCGACAGCGGCCATATCGTGAGCCCGGACGGCGTGCGCAACCAGATCGAGGGCGGGCTCATCCAGTCCCTGTCCTGGACGTTGAAGGAAGAGGTGAAGTTCGACGATACGGCCGTCACCTCGCAGGATTGGGCGAGCTATCCCATCCTGACGTTCAACGAAGTTCCTCCCGTGGACGTCGTGCTCATCGACAGGCCCGGCGCGCCCTTCCTCGGCACGGGCGAGGCCTCGCAGGGCCCCACGGGCGCAGCGCTCGCCAATGCGGTGCATGACGCCGTGGGCGTGCGCTTCCGCCGCCTGCCGCTGACGCCCGATCGCGTGAAAGCGGGCATCGGCTGACGCCTTCTGGACGCGCGCGGCTTCAACCCCGCGCGCGTCCGCATCATTGGGCGCGCGTCACGCCCAAGGCTGCGCGCGCGAGGCGCAAGGCGCTGCGCAGACCCAAGATCCAACGCCCCAGCCCCAACACCCAAGACCCAAGACCCAAACCCTCCCTTCAAAAGACCGAGCCGCGCAGGAAACCGCCGCGCGCCGCGCGCGTTTGCGGAATGGCTGGTTTCGGAGGCGTGGATGGTCGGCGGGCGGATGACGCGCGTGCTTGTCTACGGCCTCATCGTCGCAGCGCTGGCGTATGCGGCCGTTTTCTTCATCACACGCAAGAGTCCCGATGCGCCGGCGGTCGGGGCGGGCCCGCGCTCGGGCGCGGGCGCGTCTTCGCCATGAACGCCCGCGTCGTGTCTCCGAAGGGATGAGCGCCGGGCGCGCGGCGCATAATGCTTCTGATGCGTTGGAGCGCGGGCCTGTGCATGGCAGACTTGCGGCTCCTCCAATGGTCGAGGCTTTTTGGCGGAACGGGAGGCGATTTGGACCGGGGGCGCGGCGGTGGCGCGGCCTGCGCCGCAACGCTTGAAGCAGCAACGCTTGGCGCCGCAACGCTTGCAGCCGCAACGCTTGGAGAGGCGGATGATCGACCTGAGCAAATTTCCTGACGCGCATGTCTGGATCAATCGCTGCCGTCTGCTCGAAGAGCAGAACGAGCAATTGCGCGAAACCATGGTCGGGCTGCGCGACGTCGTGATCAAGGACATGAACGACGCGTTATGGGCCAATACGATCGAGCCGACGCCGAGCGCCTTCGCGGAGCCCGACGACGAGCGGCAGGACGCCGCGCGCGACTGGTTCAAGCGCGGGTTCAAGGCCGCGCAACGTCTGCTTGGCGAGCGCGAAGCCGATCTGTGCGCGGAGATCGAACAATTGTCGGCCTGGCGCGAGGAGGACCAACGCCTTCTCGGCCAAGCCTCCGACGAAATCGGCGGCCTGCGCGAGGCTTTGAAGGAATGTTCCAAATGGCTGGGCGTGGGCCTCGACCTTGAAGGACAGGCGAATATCCGGCGCATGGTGCGCGTGGCTCTGCGCGAGCGCGGCGCCGAAGTGGAGTGAGCGCGGGGTGCTGGCGTCGCCAATCCGGGACCAAGCAGGAGTTAAATTATGGATGAGTTGAGACAGCGTTTGCGCGAACAGGCGCTCGCGCATTGCCGCGAATGCGGCGGCGCGATGGACGCCACGCATGCGGCGATGCAGAGCCTGCACGCGCATTATCCGCGTGACTTCTGCGAGGAGCGCCTTCACCTCGACGATGAGATGCAGCGCCTGCAGACGGAGATGGATCATTGGCGCCAAAACGCCATCGAGTCCCTGAGCCTCCTGCTCAGTCTGGCGGACGAAGACGTGGCGAACGGGCGCGAGAGCGCGGGCGAGGGCTTTGGCGCACGCCGCATGTGAAGCCGCCGCAAAAGCGCGCAGGGCGCCCTGATTTTACGCGCGCCTGCGCGCGGATGCGTCAATTTCCGCCCTTCGCAAGCTTGTTTTGGAAACGTCATGCGAATCGCTTAGTTTATGAAAACGGCTCGCTGATCGGGGTATCCCCTTGGCATTCGTTCAGGCGTTTGACGTTCCGTCTGATACCCGCGCTTCCGCGCAGCGCCTGCGAGCGCCCGTCTTCGCGTTTCTCCGACCGCCCCCGATCTTCGCGTCGCGACTTGTCTCGTCGCGACTTGTCTCATCGCGCGCGGCGATTTCCCGCGCGTCGATCTTTCACCGAGGCCCTCACGTTCCGCGTGCGGGCCATTTTTGCGGCCCTTCGCCACGATGGAGAAGAGCGAATGCCCAAGCACGCCAGCAAGCGCAGCGTCCGGAAGCCCCGCACGGAGAGTGAGGAGACCGTCGTATCCTTCAAGGCGCATAAGTTTGAGCGCGACAAGTTCGAGCGCGAGCGCACGAAGCCGCCGCTGGCCCCGCTGAACCGCAAACAGGCGGAGTATATCCACGCGCTGCGTCACAATCCGCAAGTGCTGGTGATGGGCCCTGCGGGAACGGGCAAGACATGGATCGCGGCGACCTATGCGGCCGATCTTTATCGTAAGGGCGCCATTTCGAAGATCATTCTCACGCGGCCCAACGTGCCCTGCGGGCGCACGCTTGGCTTCTTTCCCGGCACGCTGGAGGAGAAGTTCCAGCCCTGGGCCGCGCCCATCGTCGAAGCCTTGCAGGAGCGGCTGGGCAAGGGCGTCTATGACATCGCCTTCAAGCGCGGCGATATCGAGATGGCGCCCTTCGAGGTCGCGCGCGGCCGGTCGTGGAAGAACGCCTTCGTCCTGCTCGACGAGGCGCAGAACACGACGGTGGGCGAGATCAAGATGTTTCTCACACGCATCGGCGAGGGCTGCCTGACGGTGATCAATGGCGACGTGGGCCAGAGCGATCTTGGCGAGGCGTCCGGCCTGTCGAAAATGATCGACCTCATCGGCCTGCATGGCTTGCCCGTGCCCATCGTCGAATTCACGCTCGACGACATCGTGCGCTCGGATCTGTGCGCCATGTGGGCGCGCGCGTTCGAGGCGCCGGCGCCGCTGGCCGCCGAATAGGCGTAAACGCAAACGGCCCGCCTTTCGGGCGGGCCGTTCCACGCAAGCCGCGCGGCGCGTTCAGTCCGGCTTGCGATAGAGCTTGTCCTCCATGCGCGAGGGAACGCCGTCGCGCGCGAGGGTTTCTTCGAATTCCTTGCGGATGAATTCGTCTTCCAGCCAATAGGGCACGGCCTTGCCGCCCTTGTTGACGTCGATCGCCCAGATGTCGGCCATGGCTTCGCCGGGCACGCCGGGCTTCAGCGCCGAATGATTATTGGCGCCGAACCAGGCCGTGAGGCGAAGCGGATCCTTGCTCACGCCGAAATGCTGGTGGTACCAGTCTCCCGACATGGGAGCGGCGGAGACGAGGCCCACGGGCTCATAATCCTGCCGCAGCACCTTGTCGCCATGGCCGTCGCGCCAGGGCGTCATGCCCAGCGCTTCGGGCCAGGTGTAGGTGTAGCCCTTGCCCTTGATGCAGATGAGCACGGCCGCGCTCTCGTGCTTGTGCGCCTTGGAATAGCGGCCCGTCTCATGCTGGCCGATCCAGAGGTGGAAGCGCTGGTTGGCCATATGCGGCTCCAGCCGGCGGTAGCCGGGCGAGCGGCGGTTGTCGAGCGGCAGTTCGGCGTTGACGACGTCGGGAATGAAATTGGTCGTCTTCATCGCGAGGCCGCGCACGGGATCTGGCGCGATATCGTCCTGCGGCTTGAAATAATCGGCTTCGCCGGCGTAGCGGTCCGTGAAAGCGAAGGGGCAGTCGAAGACGAAGCGCATATTGTCGAACAGGTTCATCACATTCGGCGCCGTCGTGCCGCACAGGATGAGCGCGGGCGCGTTGGTGGCGTTCACGAAGCGATGCGAGGCGTTCAGCGGAATCGAGAAGAGCGAGCCCTTCTGCCATTCGAACGTCTGCTTGCGCGCGGGATCGTCGCCCCACACTTCCACGGAGCCGCGGCCTTCGACCACGAAGACCTGCTTTTCATAGATGTGCTTTTCGACATTGAGGGCGCCGGCGGCGGGAATCTCCGCGACATACAAGCCCCACAGGCCTTCGGTGCCATAGAGCTGGATATAGGAGCCCCGGCCGCCCAGCCGTCGCCATGCGCCCATCGGCAGGTCCTGCACGCGCCGCACGCCGATGCCGCGATAGATCGGGATTCCCTCGTCCTGCATGAAGCGGTCGTAGGGCATTTGCGGACGCTTGAAAGCGCCGAAGCCGGCGTTTTCGCCCGCCTTCGGTTCGTGCCAATGGGTCATGTCGTTGGCGTCATGCGGCATTGCGGCCGGTCCTCCTCTCAGGTCTGGTTATTTCTTCTCGCTGGCGAACGCGTCTTTCAGCAATTCCACCACGCGCGGGGGCTGCTGCAGGGCGGCCGCGACCGCCTTGGCGACGTCCTCGCCATAAGCGGGCTCGATGGGCATGTCGGATTTTTTCGCGCGGGCGTTGAGATCGGGATCCTCCAGCGCCTTGCGATAGGCGGCGCGCAGCGTGGCGAGCACGGGGGCCGGCACTGCGGGCGGGGCGGCGGTGAGGCGGCCGATGTCGCCCTGCACGGTGATGAGCTGCACGAGGCGGCTCGCCTCTTCCTCGCTCACGAGGCCGCTCATTTGCGGCACGTCCTTTTCGGCGCCGCCGAATTGCGCGACGTAACGGCCATATCCGTTCTTCACGAAGTGTTCGAAGGCCGAGCGCGAGGCGATGGTGCCGACGATTTCGCCGCGGCGCATGGCCAGCTGATCCTCGGTGCCGTTATAGCCCGAGAGCATTTTGATCGGCAGTTTCAAGGTCGCGGCGAGGCCGAGGATTTCGACGTAATTGGCGCCGCCGGGGCCTGAAGTGGCAAAGTTCAGCGTCTCCTTCGAGGCCGCGATGTCCTTGAACGTCTTGATCGGCGATTGCGCGGCGACCACGAGCACGCGCGGATCGGTGGAGGCCTTGCCGATCCAGGACATGTCCTTCAGATCGAATTTGATGCCCTTATGGCCGGCGAGCTGCGTGTAGATGAGGCCCGTGTTGAACGTGCCGATGGTGAGGCCGTCGGGCTTGGAGGCGTAGAGCGCATTGGCGCCGATGAGATGGCCGGCGCCGGGCATGTTGCGCACGATGAAGGTGGAGCCGGGCAGGTGGCGCTGCATATATTCGGCGATCAGGCGCCCATAGGTGTCGTAATTGCCGCCGGGCGCGGTGGCGACGATGTAATTCACCGTCTTGCCCTTGAAATGATCCTCGCCATTGGCTTGTTGCGCGCGGGCGGCGCCGGCGCCTGCGAGCGCTCCAGCGGCGACGAATGCGGCGATGGTCCCTGCCGTCCTGGCGAACATGCTTCCCTCCCTCATCCGCTGCGGGCCGGGCGTCTGTTGGGCGACGCGCCGCCGGCGGCGTTCCTGGCGCGCCGACGAGCGGCGCATGCGAGGGGCGACCATAGCACGCCGGCCCCTGATGTGAAGCATCGGCGGCAGGCTGGCCGGGCGTCACGCCCACGGGCGCGGGGCGTCGCGAAACCGCTTGAAGGCCTTGCGCAGCGAATCGTCCCCCGCATGGGCGTCATGCAGGGCCCAGCCCTGCGCGACGCCGACGGCGCGCGCCAATTCGCCCTGCGCGACGCCGACGGCGCGCGCCAGTTCGCCTTGCGCGCCAGCGTCAAGGCTGCGCGCGCACGCAGCCGCGGCGATAGCGTCGTTATAGCGGCCGAGACGCTCCAGCAGGCGCGCGGCGGGCTTGAGCACGCCGCGCAAGTCGTCAGGCGCGAAGGCGGGTTCGAACATCTCCGCCGCATAGCGCAGCGTCTTGAGCGCGATGCGCAGGCGGTGCCGGCGCGGCGGGTCGAGCCTGCGCAGCTTTCCGCCGCGTTTATGGGCGCGCTTGTCGAGGTCGGCGAGCCTTTGGCGGGCGAAGGCGCGCGCGTTTTCGCGGGCCCAATCCTGTGCGAGCGGATCGGCGCGCCAGCCGCGCGCGGCGGCGAAGGCCTGCAGGTCGATCACGAACAGGGAGGCCGGCGCGCCTTGCGCCAGAGCGCGCGCCTGCGCATGGGCTTGCGCGCGTTTGCGGCTTGCGCGCGCGCGCAAGTCCTTCAGGCCGGCCTGCGCGCCGGCGGCGGCGAAAGGCTCTTCCCGGAGTCCTTCGAGAAACACGTCCAGCTCGCGCGCGGGGCCAAGCGCGCGCGCCAGTCGCTGCGCGTCGTCGCGGAAGCGCCGCAGGCCGGCGTCGGGCGCGAGCCTGTCGAACAAGGCGAGGCCGGCGCGCAGCCTGCGCAGCGCCACGCGCATCTGGTGCACGGCCTCCGCCGCATGCGCCGTGCGCAGGGCTGGCAGGCTTATGACGAATTGCGCGAGCGCGCCTTCGACAAGCGCGATGAGCGCGTCTTCGGCGCTGGAGCGCGCCGTCAGGGGCGGGGGCGCCGCGCGGGCCTCCCGCGGCTCCTCGTCAGCGGCCAGAAGATAGCCGCGCGCGGATTTCGCCAGCGGTGCGATGCGCAGGCCCGCCTCGATCAGCTCGCGCGCCAGCACATAAAATCCCTCGGGAGGGCCGCCCTTCCATTCCAGTTCGATCTCGGCGATGCGCGCGCGACGCGCGCCGGCTGCGATGGAGCCCGCGTCGAGCGCGGCTTCGATGCGCGCGCCCTCGCGTTCGAGCATTTTCGTCCTGCGGCGCACACGGGTCTCGAAGCGCGGCGCGAGCGCGCCCTCGTCCGCGATCTCGCGCAACGCCTGTCGCGCGGGCGCGTCGAGGGCGTCGAGAGCGGGCGGGGCGTCGCCTTGCGGGGCGCTGCCCGGCGCCTCCGTCTCGCCATGGGAGAAGATTCCCTCGCCCGGTTGCGGCCATTTCAGCGTGGTCGTCCAGCCGCCGCCTGCGCGGCGCGCGCGCAGCGAAACGCGCGCCTGCTCCAGCGCGCGCTCGGGCGTGTCGTAATAGATGGCGCGCATCGCGCGCGCGGGGGCGTCCGCAAGGCCCAGACGTTGGGCCGCCGCGCGCAGGGCCGAAGGCGGACCTTCGAGCTTGATCTCGCATTCGCGCGCCGTGCGGTCGCCGTCCCGGTCAAACATGCGTAAGCTTTGCGCGCCTCCGTGTCGCTTTTGTGACAGCGTCACTGCGCCGCGACGCGCCCGGCTTCCTGTTCGAGGCGGATTTTTTCGGCGAGGATGCGGCGCGCGCGCATGGCGGGGGCGTCAGGCTCCAGCGAGAGGGGACGCAGGCTCATCATGTCGGAGACCGCGCCCATATTGCGCTGCTGGGCCTCGATCATCCGCGCGTCTTCCGTTTCGAACACGCGCTGCGTCACGGTGCGGATGCGTTCGCCCGCTTGCGCGTCGTCGATCTGGCGGTTGCGGGCCAGCGACCAGAAATAATGGCAGCGGAACTCGCTCGCCGGCGTGATGAGATGGGCCTGCGGCAAGCAGACGCCGTCTTCGTCGGTCGCGCCGCATTCCGTGCCGCCAAGGTCGAAGACCATGGCGGACGGCGCCCGCCATGTCATATGCGCGCGCGCGTCGAAGCGCTGCGACGGCGAGGTCCAGAACAGGCGCGCGAGACCCTGAATGGCGACATTGGGTTTCCAGCGTTTCGAGATCACCACGTCGTCTTCCACGATGAGCTGCGTCTTGTGCGCGCTCACGCCTTCGGGCTGGGCGAACATGGGATGCAGATATTCGACATGGCTGAGGTCGAGGAGATTGTCGACGACGAGCTGGTAGTTTCCCGCCACGTCGAGATAGCCGTAGACGGGCGCGAAACGGGCGGGATCGTCGTTGAACGGCAGCTCCGGAATGAGGCCGGCGTCCGCGCGCGCGGGATCGCCGGGCCAGAACCACACGAAGCCGTAGCGCTCCTGCGTCGGCCAAGCGGGCAGGTCGGCGCCGCGCGGTATGCGTCCGTCGCCGTGGGGATTATGCGCGCATCGGCCGTCGCGGCCGAAACGCAGGCCGTGATAGGCGCATTCGATCTCCGCGCCGCGCACGACGCCCATGGAGAGCGGCGCGAAACGATGCGGGCAACGATCCGCGATCAGGCCGATCGCGCCGTCCTGCGTGCGGAAGAGCGCCATGTCTTGGTCGAGAAGCCGTCGCGCGAGGGGCTTTTCGCCGATCTCGCTCGACAGGGCGGCCACATACCAGGCGTTGCGCAGATAAGTCATGAGCCGCGCTCCCCCTCAGGTCCCGGCCTTGATCGCGTCGCCGGCCTTCTGGATCGCATCCTTGGGCATGGCGTGCAGGCGCGCGATGAGTTTGGCGATTTCGACGCCGGGCATGGGATTGTTCAGCTCGATCTTCATCTGGTCGGCTTCGGCCTGCACTTTCGGATCCTTCACGAAAGCGTCGAAGGCGGCGCGCAGGGCGGCGAGGCGCTCCGCAGGCAGGCCGGGCGGCGCGAAGACGGGCCGGCCCATGTCCTGCTGCGCGAAGATGAGTTCGAGGATCGCGCGCTGTTCGTCGGTCTTGGCGAGTTCGATCACGGTGGGCGCGTCAGCCACTTTGGGATGGCGCTTGAGCGCCAATTGCACGAGCACGTTGATCGAGCCATCGGTCAGCCATTGCGGCTTGGAGGCCATGATGGAGGAATAATGCCAGCTGCCGGTTCCGTGGATTTCGCCGCGCTCCATGGCGAGCGACACATTCGTCGTGCCGCCATAGCCGGGGATCACCTTGAATTTCATGCCGAGCACCTGGTTCATGGTGCGGGGGAAGATCACGTTGCCGTCGGTGGCGCCCGAGCCGCCGGTGATGAATTCGGTCGTGTACATGTCGGCCAGCGTCTTCACCGGCGCGGTCTTGTAGGACACGACGAGGCCCACTTCGCTGTTGAGGCTGCCGATCCATCCCAGCTCGCGCGCATCGTAGCGCGCGCCGGAGGCGCCGAAGAGCGCCGCCGTGGAGATGGAGCCCGCCGCCGCGCCGACGACCGTTCCGTCGCGCGGCTGCTGGGCGACGAGCGAATTGGTCATCACCACGCCGCCGGCGCCGGGCATGTTCTGCACGATGACATTGGGCGCGCCGGGCAGGAAATGGCCGAGATGGCGCGCGAAGAATCGCGCATAGGTGTCGTAGCCCCCGCCCACGGGCTGGCCGATGATGAACTTGATCTCCTTGCCCTTGTAGAAATCCGCGATCGCGTCCGCGCGCGCGGGCGCGCCGGCGGCCAAAGCAAGCGGCAGCGCGAAAGGCAGCGCGCGGGCGATCATGGAAGCGCGGGAGCGGGTCGGGATTGGGCGCATGGAGTCCTCCTTCAGACGTGTGGCTCTGTCGGCCGATGTGGCGCCAGCTTAGCGGGTCCCCTCAGGCGGAACAATCGCCCCCGCGCGTTCACGGCTGAACGGCCTTGCGCGCGCGATCGGCGATTTCGCGGGGCGCGGAATAGACGCGCTGGATGAAGGCCTGCACCTGTTCGCCCGTCTGCGGGCGCAGGTCGAGCTGCACCTTCTCGGCTTCCGCGATCAGGTCCGGGTCCTGCATGGCGGCGGTGAAGGCTGCGCGCAGAAGGGCCACGCGTTCGGCGGGCACGCCGGGCGGGGCGACGAAGGAGCGGCCGAGGCCCTGCGCCCCGAAAATGAGATCGAAGACCTGCCGTTCGTCGTCGGTGCGCGCATAGTGATAGACATGCGGCACGTTCTTCAGGTCGGGATGGGGATCGAGCCCCAATTGCAGCGTCATCAGCAATTCGCCGCTATCGAAAGCCTCGCGATATTGCGTGCGCGCCGTGGAGAGGGAGATGCCGCACACGCCGTGCAATTCGCCGCGTTCGATGGCGAGTTTCACGCTCGCCGATCCCTTGTAGCCTTCGATCACTTTCAATCGCGCGCCGGTGAGGTTGCGCAGGGCCGTGGAGGATTGGCTCAGCGGGCCGGACGCGCCGGTGCCGCCCACCAGAACTTCGCGTGCGCGCGCCTGTTCGAAAGTCAGCGCGCCGGAGGCCTTGGAGAAGGCGCAGACGCTGACGCTGGAATCCATATTCCCCACCCAATGATATTGGGAGGCGTCGAAACGTCCCGCCGC
>CAIXDD010000216.1 GCA_903918155.1 uncultured Hyphomicrobiales bacterium | reverse complement strand
GCTCGACGGTCCCGTCCTCGTGCTCGCGGGCGCGGGCACCGGCAAGACGCGCGTGCTCACCACGCGCATCGCCCATATCATCGCCACGGGCCGCGCGCGCGCGCATGAAATTCTCGCCGTCACCTTCACCAACAAGGCCGCGCGCGAGATGAAGGAGCGCATCGGCGCCATCGCGGGGCCTGTGGGCGAGGGCATGCCGTGGCTGGGCACGTTCCATTCCATCGGAACCAAGATCCTGCGCCGCCATGCGGAGCTGGTGGGGCTGAAATCCGGCTTCACGATCCTCGACACGGACGATCAGATCCGCCTTCTCAAACAGGTGCTGCAGGCGGAGAACGTCGACGACAAGCGCTGGCCCGCCCGCCAGCTCGCCATCCTCATCGACGGATGGAAGAACCGCGGCCTCGAGCCCGCGCGCGTGCCCGCCGGCGAGGCCGAGGCGTTCGCCAACGGCAAGGGCCGCGCGCTTTACGATTTCTACCAGCGCCGCCTGAAGCAATTGAACGCCGCCGATTTCGGCGACCTGCTGCTCGAAGGCCTGCGCCTCCTGCGCGACAATCCCGACGTGCTCGCCGAATTCCAGCGCCGCTTCCGCTACATTCTCGTCGACGAATATCAGGACACCAACACCGTTCAATATTTGTGGCTGCGCCTGCTCGCGCAATCGGCCGGCGGCGGGCCGCGCAACATCTGTTGCGTGGGCGACGACGATCAGGCGATCTATGGCTGGCGCGGCGCGGACGTGGACAATATCCTGCGCTTCGAGAAGGATTTTCCCGGCGCCTTCGTGGTGCGGCTCGAACGCAATTACCGCTCCACGGGACATATTCTCGCCGCCGCCGCCCATCTCATCGCCCATAACGAAGGCCGGCTCGGCAAGACGCTGTTCACCGACGGCGAGGCGGGGGAAATGCCCGCCGTGCAGGGCGTTTGGGATTCCGAGGAGGAAGCGCGCGTCGTCGGCGAAGACATCGAACAGGCGCAGCGGCGCGGCCATTCCCTTGAGGAAATGGCGATCCTCGTGCGCGCCTCCTTTCAGATGCGCGAGTTCGAAGAACGCTTCATCACTTTGGGCCTGCCCTATCGCGTGATCGGCGGCCCGCGCTTTTATGAACGCGCCGAAATTCGCGACGCCCTCGCCTATCTGCGCTGCGTGGCCCAACCCGCCGACGATCTCGCCTTCGAACGCATCGTCAACACGCCCAAGCGCGGTCTTGGCGACGCGGCCCTGCAGACGCTTCACGACCATGCGCGCCGCGCCGACGTTCCCCTCATGCGCGCCGCCCGCCTGATCGTGGAGACCGAAGAGCTGAAGCCCAAACAGCGCCAGTCCCTGCGCGCGCTGATGGACGATTTCGACCGCTGGTCGTCGCTCCTGGATTCGAAATCCCACAGCGAACTCGCGGAAATGGTGCTGGAGGAATCCGGCTACACCGACATGTGGCAGAAGGATCGTTCGGCCGACGCGGCGGGGCGGCTGGAGAATCTCAAGGAGCTTGTGCGCTCCATGGAGGAATTTCCCGATCTCGGCGGCTTCCTCGAACATATTTCGCTCGTGATGGACGTCGACAACGCCGAAGGCGCGGAGCGCGTGAGCGTGATGACGCTGCACGCCGCCAAGGGCCTCGAATTCGATACGGTCTATCTGCCCGGCTGGGAGGAGGGGCTGTTTCCCCACCAGCGCGCGCTCGACGAACAGGGCCGCTCGGGGCTGGAGGAGGAACGCCGCCTCGCCTATGTCGGCGTGACGCGCGCGCGCAAATGGGCGAAGATTTATTTCGCCACCAACAGGCGCATCCGCGGCCTGTGGCAGACGACCATTCCCTCGCGCTTTCTCGATGAATTGCCGGCCGATCACGTGGAGGTGGTGGAGCAGGCGAGCGCGAGTTACGGCGGCTATGCGGCCTCGCGTTTCAATTCCGTCGACTCCTTCGGCTCCGCCTATGACACGCCGGGCTGGAAGCGCGCGCAAACGCGCCCGTCCGCCAGCGGTCCTTCAGGCGCGGGCGCCTATGGCGAGCGCGGCGGCTACAGCCGCGGGCCCCAATCCTCCGGCGCGGGCGCGGCGGGCGCGGGCGGGCGCCGCGGCCCGGCGGTGATCGAGGGCGAGCTTGTGGCGAAAAGCGCTTCGGCCTCCGCCTTCGCCTCGGGAACGCGGGTGTTCCATTTGAAGTTCGGCAATGGAAAGGTCGTGAGCGTGGAAGGCAACAAGCTCACGGTGGAATTCGACAAGGCCGGACGCAAGATGGTTCTGGACAGTTTCGTCGAGAAAGCGGGCTGAACGCCTCGAAAAGGACACGCTTTTCGCAAAATAAGCGCGGGCGCGGCCTTTGGCGGCGATTCGCCTCGAAGCCGCGCTGTGGATGAAGCGACATTCGGATTTTGCGCGGTGGCGCGCCCCCCTTTCAGCGGGTATAGCTGACGGACCTTCAACGCATCGGAATGCCGCCCCGACGCGAATCAGTCGACGCAAGTCACAAGAAGCCGCACCTCATGGCGCGACGTTCCAGGCGGCAAGGAGAGAGTTTATATGACGACCAAAACCAAAGCCGAGGGCGGCGCAAAGAGCGGCGGTTCGGCTCTTCAGAAGCCGGTGACCCCCTCCAAGGAACTCGCCGCGGTGGTGGGAGCGGAGCCGATGCCCCGCACGCAGGTCGTCAAGAAGGTGTGGGACTATATCAAGGCCAACAATCTTCAAAACGAAAAAGACCGCCGCGCGATCGACGCCGACGCCAATCTCGAAAAGGTGTTCGGCAAGAAGCAGGTCACGATGTTCGAGATGACCAAGCTCATCAACCAGCATCTGAGCTGATCGCTTCAGCCTCATGCGACAAAGGCCGCGCGGTTGCGCGGCCTTTTTTATGCGCGCCGCGTGAGGCGCCGGCCTATTCGATGGCCTTGCGCGCTTTCTCGACGATGTCGGCGGGCGTGGCGAAAATCTCCTCGACCTTGCGCTGCAGCTCTTCGCCGGACACGGGGTCGGCGTCGACCTGCATTTTCGCGGCCTCCGCGACGAGATCCTTGTCGCGCATCGTGTCCATGAAGGCCTTGCGCAGCGC
>CAIXDD010000215.1 GCA_903918155.1 uncultured Hyphomicrobiales bacterium | reverse complement strand
GCGACGAGGCTTGGCGCGACGAGGCTTGGGGCGACGAGGCGAGGCGAGCGGGCATGCGGCAAACGGATCATGGAGCTTCCTTCCGACGGCGCATCTATCCCGCGTCGAGGTTGACGATTAATTGCCGATCTTCACCACGACCGGCGCCGCCGGCGGCGGCGACAGGTCGATATGGGCTTCCCGGAAGCGGCGGAAGATGGCGAAGTTGAGGTCGCTGCGCACTTTCTGCGATTTCTCGACGTCGCTGATGAAACAGATCAGCTCGAAACGCAGCGTGGCCTCCGCCATGGCGACGAACATCACCTGCGGCGCGGGGAATTCCAGCGCCAGCTCCTGACCCTTGGCGCATTCGAGCAGAAGCGCGCGCACCTGATCGGGCTCGGCCGCCATGGCGACGGAGACGGGAATCTTGATGCGGCCCACGCGGTCGGTGCGCACCCAATTCTTCACCACGCCCGTGACGAGGTTGGAATTGGGCACGATCATCGTCGCGCGGTCGAAGGTCTCGATCTCGGTGGAGCGCACGTTGATGCGCCGCACATAGCCCTGTTCGTCGCCCACGACCACCCAATCGCCGACGCGGATCGCGCGCTCCCACAACAGGATCAGGCCGGAGACGAAATTGTTGACGATGGATTGCAGGCCGAAGCCCACGCCGATCGACAGCGCGCCGGCGACGATGGCGAGCTTGTCGAAGCTCATGCCCACCTGCGCCGAGGCGATGGCGAGGGCGAGAATGAAGCCCACATAGCCCACGCTGGTGCGGATGGAATTGCGCAGGCCCACGTCGAGCTGCGTGGTGGGGAGATATTCGCGCTCCAGCCAGGATTGCAGCACGCGCGTGGCGGCGACCGCGAGCGCGAAGAGCACGAGCGCGATGAGCACGGCCGAGAGCGAGATCGTGACGTCGCCGACCTTGAAGCCGAAAAAGGCGGCGCGCAGATTGCCGATCATGTCGTCGGATTCGACGCCCCATGGCGCCAGCGCCAGCAGCGCGGCCACAAGCAGAATGGCGACATGGGCCGCCCCGCGCAGCAGGATGGCGATCTGGCGCAGGGACTCGCGCCTGAGGCCGATGGTCGCGCGCGCCGCCCGTCCCGCCGCCGTCTCGGGCGCCAGAAAAATGGCGAAGGCGCTGTCGGCGAGCTTGTGCAGCAGATAGCCGCCGGCGATCACGAAGGTCGTCCAGACCACCTGATCGACGAGGAAATTGGCGAAGGCCACATAGCCGACCACGCAGGCGCCGGCGATGGCGACGATGGCCGCCCATGCGCCGTTGCGCCACAGCGCCCACCAATCGCGCCGGGGCTCCGTGGAGGGGCCCAGCTCCTCGCAAGGATCGGACTGCGGCTCTTCCGCGCCGAAGCCGTAGAGCGCGCGCGCCATAGCGCCCGCGACCGCCAGCGCGCCCAGAGCGCGCAACAGCACGGCGAGCGCGACGGAGGCGGCGGTGAGGTCGAGGATGGCGTCGAGGATCTTCATCGCCGACACGATGACGGCGACGGAGACGGCGAGCTGCGCCAGGCGTTGGCAGACGGCGGTCGACAGGTTGGGCAGGCGCCATTCGGGCTTGTCCGCCGACAGAAGGCCGCGCACCAGCGCCATGGTGATGGCGACGCGGCGCACCGCGTCGAACAGGGCGGCGACGAGCGGGTCGAGGCGCGGCGTGAAGGCCTCATAAAAACGCGCGATCTCGATGAGCGCGAGCGCGGCGGCGATGGGGGCGGCGGCGACGACGAGGCTCACCCACAGCGCGGCGCCGGCCTTGCGCAGGGGCGTGGGCTCGCGCATGGCGGGCGCGCGTTCGAGCACGCGGCGGGCGGCGACGCGCGCGAAGGCCCATAGCAGGCCGACGCCCGCCAGAGCGGCGATGAAGCCGGCGAGCGCCGAGCCGCGCAATTTGGCCGCCGCGCCCGAGGCCCAATCGCCCGTAAGCGTGGCGAGCGCCTGCGCGCTGCGCGGCAGATCGAGCGCGGCGTTGTACCAGAGGCGCGGGCTGAGCACGCTCGCCGCGCGCTGGAACAGCGCCTGTCGGAACAAGGCGCGCCGTCGATTGGCGATTTCGGCGATCGCCTGGTCGGCCTGCACGTCGAGCAGGCGCGCGCGTTTGGT
>CAIXDD010000214.1 GCA_903918155.1 uncultured Hyphomicrobiales bacterium | reverse complement strand
CGCGGTCCGGCCAGCGCGGCCGCAAACTGCATGGGGGCGCCCCCAGCGTCAAGCGCGCGGCGGCGGGACGCAACGGAAGATCAGCCTTTTGCGTTCTGGCCGCATCCGGGGGCTGCGGCGATTCTGGCGACCATGACGCCCGCAGACATCGAAATCGCCCGCATTCGCGCCCGCTACGCAGCCCGCGTGGCGGGGCCCGACGAACCCGCGCTGGAGGCGGCCTTCGCCCGCGTGCCGCGCGAGGATTTCCTCCCCTCGCCGCCCTGGACCGTGCTGAAGGGCGAGGGCGCGCGCCTGCGGACGGACGCGCGCGAGGCGCTCTACGATCCGCAGGCGCTGGTCGTGATCGACGCGGCCAAAGGCGTCAATAACGGGCAGCCGGCGCTGCATGGGCAATGGCTGGCGGCGGTCGATCCGCAGCCGGGCGAGCGCGTCGTCCATGTGGGCTGCGGCGGCGGCTATTATTCCGCGATCCTGGCCGAACTGGTGGGGCCCTCGGGCCGGGTGGACGCCTATGAGGTGGAGCCCGACGTCGCCGCTCTGGCCGCCCGCGCGCTCGCCCCGCGCGCCAATGTGCGGGTGCGCGCGCAGAGCGGCGCGACGGGGCCTTTGCCCTCCTGCGACGTGATTTACGTGAATGCGGCCGCGCCGGCGCCCGAACGGGCGTGGGTGGAGGCGCTGGCGCCCGGCGGGCGGCTGATCTTTCCCTGGCGTTACGGCCCGGAGGGAGAGGCGGCCCTGCTCATCGCGCGCGCCGCGCCGGCGCTGCCGCTGCGGTTCGCCGCCATGGCGCTGGGCGCGGTGCGCTTCATCGGCCTGCACGACGGCGGCGGGCCTGCGGCGCCGGGCGGCGTCGAAGCCGTCGGCGCCTTCGCGGTGCGCCATCTGGTGCTGCGCAGCGCGCGCGCGCCGGACGCGGCTTGCGTGGCCGATTTCGGCTGGGCGTGGCTTTCGACGTGATTTTTTAACCGGAGCGCAAGCGAGCGGCGCCAAGATGCGACGTTTCGTCGTCACCGGATTTCAGATCATGCCTTTTCCATCCCACACGCCGATCCTCATCGTCGAGGATTTCAAGACCATGCGCCGCATCCAGCGCAATCTCCTCCAGCGCCTTGGCAATGAGGACGTGGATGACGCCGCCGACGGCGCCGCCGCGCTGGAGCTGCTGGCCGCGCGCGAATACGGCCTCGTCATCAGCGACTGGAACATGGCGCCGATGACGGGTTTCGAGCTGCTGAAGCGCGTGCGCGCCGGCGCGCGCAACGCCGACGTGCCCTTCCTCATGGTGACGGCGGAATCGGGCGCCGCCAGCGTGGCGGCCGCGCAAGAGGCCGGCGTCAGCGATTATCTCATCAAGCCTTATACGCAGGACTCGCTGCAGGCGAAGCTCGACGCGGTCTACGCCGCCCACGCGCAGGCGCCCGCCGTTCTTGCGTCAGGCTAGGCGCGATCAATCACCAGACGAGGTCCGGGATCGCCGCGACCGGCGTGAGGCCGGACGCCCGCACCAGCGCGTTCATGGCGGGCGCGTCGAGCGCGCCGCCGAGCGCCTCCGGATGCAATTCGTCGCGATGGATGCCCTTCGTGACGAAGAGCGCGTCCAGCCCGCGGTCGCAGGCGCCTTTCACGTCGGTGCGCAGCGCGTCGCCGATGGCGAGCACGCGGCGCAGGTCCGCCGGCGCGCCGCGCATTTGCTGCGCCATGGCGAGCGCGCGGTCATAGATCGGCGCGAAGGGCTTGCCCGCCTGCAGCACGCGCCCGCCCATGTCTTCGTAGCGCTGCGCGACCGCGCCCGCGCAATAGAGCATCGTCTCGCCCACATGGACCACGAGGTCGGGATTGGCGCAGATGAAATCTAGCTTGCGCCGGCGCATGGCCTCCAGCGCGGGGCCATAGACGTCGGGCGTGTCGGAATCGTCGAACAGGCCGGTGCACAGCGCGTATTCGGCCTCCTCGACGCCCACGAGCGGGGGGCGCACGCCGGTCTGGTCGGCGAGGATGTCGAAGAAGGTGAGGTCGCGCTCCGGGCCGATGTGATGCAGCGGCGCCGCGCCGCGTTCGATCACGTAATTGAGCGTCACGTCGCCTGAGGTCACCACGCCGTCGAAGGCGGATTGCGGCGCGCCGAGCTGGCGCAATTGTTCGAGGATGGGCGGGAAAGGGCGCGGGGCGTTGGTGACGAGGATCACGGTTCCCCCGCGCGCGCGAAACCGCGTCAGCGCGTCGCAGGCCGCCGGAAAGGCGGCCTTGCCGTTATGCACGACGCCCCAGACGTCGGACAGCACGACGTCGTAGCGGTCGGCGATTTCGCCAAGGCCCGACAGGAGAGGCAGGGAGTGCGTTTGAAGGTCCATGCGCAGGCGCTAAGGGGCGGGGGCGGGGGTGTCAAGCGCAGCCGGCCCGATCGGCGGCCCGATCGGCGACCTTCGAGGCGTCTGGCGCGCGCGCGCGCGAGCGGCTAGGCTCCCGTGAAAAGAGGGAGGGAACGATGACGCAGCAGGGCAGGACCGCGGTCTTTTTCGCAGCCTCATTGGCGGGCGCCGCCGCGCTGGCGGCCGCAGGCGCAGCGCGCGCGCAGGACGCAGCCGCTTTCTACAAGGGCAAGCAGATCACCATCGTCGTGGGCTCGTCGCCGGGCGGGGGCTATGACACTTATGCGCGGCTGATCGCGCGCCACATGCACAAGCATATTCCCGGCGGGCCGAGCCTGCTGGTGCAGAACATGCCGGGCGCGGGAAGCAATGTCGCCGCCAATTACGTCTATAACGTCGCCCCCAAGGACGGCACGGTCATCGGCGCCTTTCAGTCGGGCGTGGTTCTGGAGCCGCTGCTGGGCAAGACGCCGATCAAGCACGATCCGTCGAAATCCATCTATCTGGGCAGCGCCAACGACGACATCTACATCTGCATCGCGCGCGCGGATTCGCCCGTGCGGACTTTTCAGGACGCGCTGTCGAAGGAGATCGTCATGGCGGCGAGCCAGTCCAGCTCGACCAGCGATTATCCCGCCGTGATGAATACGGTGCTGGGCGCGAAATTCAGGATTGTCACCGGCTATCCCGGCAGCCGCGAAATCTCGCTGGCCATCGAGCGCGGCGAGGCGCAGGGCGCCTGCGGCCTCGCCTGGCCGTCGATCTCGGTGACGCAGCCGGGATGGTTTTCGAACGGCTCCGTGCGCGTGATCGTGCAGACCCATGACAAGGGCCATCCCGATCTGAACGCGCAGGGCGTGCCGCTCGCCCATTCCTTCGCCGCCGGCGCGGACGAGCGCGCCATGCTCGACCTGTTCTTCAGCCAGTCCCGGTTCGGCCGGCCCTATGTGGTCGCGCCCGAAACCCCGCAGGATCGCGTGGCCGCCTTGCGTCAGGCTTTCAGCGCGACCATGGCGGACGCCGACTTGCGCGGGGAGGCGCAAAGGGCGCGGCTCGACGTGGATGCGGTGAGCGGGGAAGAGGTGCAAAAGGTGGTGGCGCGCGTCTACGCCTCGCCGCCGGCCATCATCGCGCGCACCAAAAAGGCGATCCACGGCGATTGAGGCGGCGCGCGTTACATCGCGCAAGAGACCGCGCAAGAGGCCGCGCGAAAGGGGCCGGGCGATTGCGCCCGTCCCTTGCCAAACCTATATCTCCTCCACCCGTTCAAACGCGTCAGGTCCCATGGCCGTCTTTCTCAATCCGCCCTCCGTCCCCAAGCCCGGTCCGAATTACGCGCAAGGGGTGCTCGTGAACGCGCAGGCGCGCCGGCTCATCATTTCGGGCCAGGTCGGCATGAGCGCCGAGGGCGTGTTGCGCGAGGGCATGGAGGCGCAGGCCGAACAGGTCTTCGACAATCTGTTCGCCGTGCTCGCCGCCGCCGGCATGGAGCCGAAGGACCTCGTGAAGCTGGTCGTCTATTGCGCGCGGCCCGAAGAGATCGCGGCCGTGCGGCAGGTGCGCGCCCGCAAGCTGGGGACCCATACGCCCGCCAGCACGTTTCTCATCGTTCCCGCGCTCGCCAATCCCGGTTTCCTGCTCGAGATCGAAGGCGAGGCGGTGCGCGAAGACAAGGGAGCCGACGCATGAGCGAACGCAAGACCATCGCGCTCGACGTGAAGGGCATGACCTGCATGGGCTGCGTCAACGCCGTCACGCGTCTCGTGAAGCGCCAGGACGCGGAGGCGGAGGTGAAGATCGACCTCGCCACGGGTCGGCTCGACGCCAGCACGCGCGTGCCCGCGCCCGAACTCGCCGCCGCGATCTCCGCGGGCGGCTATGCGGCGAGCGTGGCGGCCTGAGCGTCTCTTGACCTGTCTTCGGGTCCGCCTCGTCAGGTCTGCGCGTCGAGCCGCTCATGGGCCTCGGCGACTTGGCGCTGCAGGCGCGCGAGATTTTCGTCCGTCGACGCTTCGTCGGGCGTGAAGGACGGCAGGACCTCGATCGTGATCGCGCCGATCTTCGGCCAGGCGGAGCCCGGCGGAAGAAGCTTGTCGCTGCCGTGAATGCAGATCGGCCGCACGCTGCGCTTCTGCGCCTTGGCGACCAGCATCACGCCGGCCTTGAAGGGGCCCACGCCCTCGCCGCGCCAGCGCGTGCCTTCGGGAAACAGGATCAGGGATTCCCGCGCGGGCTTTTCCGACACCGCCTTGATGAGCGTGCGCAGCGCGGCGCGGGGATTGTCGCGGTCGATGGGAATGCAGCCGGCGGCCGTGAAGCCGCGCGCGAAGAAGGGGATCTTGTACAATTCCACCTTGGGCGAGAAGGTCACCCATTTCTCGTCGGGCATGATCGACAGCAGCGCGACGACGTCGAGATGGCTCTTGTGATTGGCGGCGATGACGCTGTTCTGGTCCTCCATCAGCCGTTGCAGCGATTGCGGCGACACGCGCACCTCGATGCTCAGCAAGCGCAGGACGACGCGCAATCCCCGCTTGATCCAGCGCCAATAGGTCTGCCGGAATTCGGGCGTATGTTTGAAGAACAGCGGCGCGACGCCCAGAAAGACGAAGAGCGCGGGCCCGAAGACGAGAAGCGGCAGACGTTTGAGGAGGACCATGGCGGGGCGCCCTCAGCTTGCGAAATCGTCGCGCGCATAGCCCTGCGCGAACAGGAGCGCGGTGAGGTCGCCATGGTCGATGCGCGCATGGGCGGCCTCCGCCACGGCGGGCTTGGCGTGGAAGGCGACGCCCAGTCCCGCCTCGCCCAGCATGGCCAGATCATTGGCACCGTCGCCCACGGCCATCGTCTCATGGGGGGCGAGCTTGTGGGCCTCGCGCAATTCGATCAGCGAGGCGAGCTTGGCCTCCTTGCCGAGAATGGGCTCGCGCACGCGGCCGGCGAATTTGCCGGCCTCCACTTCCAGCACATTGGCGCGGTTCTCGTGGAAGCCGATCTTCTCGGCGATGCGCGTCGTGAACAAGGTGAAGCCGCCGGAGACGAGGGCGGTGTGGGCGCCATGGGCGCGCATGGTCTGGATGAGCTGCCGGCCGCCCGGCGTGAGCGTGATGCGCTCGGCGATCACGGTGTCGACGACCTTCTCCTCCAGCCCCTTGAGCAGCGCCACGCGCTCGCGCAGCGCCGGCTCGAAGGCGATCTCGCCGCGCATGGCGCGTTCGGTGATGGCGGCGACATGGGCTTTCATGCCCACGAAATCGGCGAGTTCGTCGATGCATTCCTGCCCGATCATGGTGGAATCCATGTCGGCGAGGAGCAATTTGCGGCGCCGGTCGGCGGCGCGCTGGGCCACCACGTCCACGGCGGCGCCTTCCAGCGCGGCGCGCAGGCGCTGGGCGGCGGTCGCCAGAAAGCTGCGCTCAAGCGGCCCGCGCGCGTCGAGGCCCGCAGCTGCTGAAAAGGCCAGGTCCACCGCTTCGCCGGGCGCAAGCCAGCGCTCGAGGCGGCCTTCGGGCAGGACGGCGGCGGCCTTTTGCGCAAGCGCGGGGGCGATGGCGGCGCCGGGCGCGGCGATGAGGGTTGCGATGAAGTCTTGCACGTGCGACCCGCTTCTGGCGCGCCGGCGCGGGGCCGGCGGGGGATGGATATGGTTCAGGCGCTCCTCATCGCAGGCCCGACCGCCAGCGGCAAGTCCGCTCTGGCGATCGCCTGCGCCCGGGCGCTCGACGGGGTCGTGATCAACGCCGATTCCATGCAGGTCTATGCGGACCTGCGCACGCTCACCGCCCGGCCCTCGCCCGAGGAGGAGGCGCAGGCGCCCCATCGCCTGTTCGGCCATGTGGACGCGGGCGTGAATTATTCCGTCGGCAAATGGCTCGCCGACGCGCAGGCCGCGCTGGAGGAGGCGCGCGCGCATGGCCGCCTCGCCATTTTCGTCGGCGGCACGGGCATGTATTTCAAGGCGCTCACGCAGGGCCTGTCGGACATTCCCGCCGTGCCCGCGGCGCTGCGCGAAGACCTGCGCGCGCAGGCGCAAGGCCTCTCCCCGCAGGCGTTGCACGCCCGGCTGGCCGCCTGCGATCCGCTCACCGCCGCGCGCCTGCGCCCCACCGATCCCCAGCGCATCCTGCGCGCGCTCGAGGTTTTCGCCGCCACCGGCCGCCCGCTCGCCGCCTTTCAGGGCGCGCGGCAGGCGCCCATCCTGCCGCCGGGCGCCTGGCGCGGCCTGTTTCTCGACGCGCCGCGCGCCTGGCTTTGCGCGCGCATCGACGCGCGTTTCCTCGCGATGATGGAGCAGGGCGGCGTGGCGGAGGCGCGCGCGCTGATGGCGCGCGGGCTCGATCCCGCCTTGCCGGCGATGCGCGCCCACGGCGTTCCCGGCCTGATCGACTGGCTGGCGGGACGCGCGAGCCAGGACGAGGCGGTGCGGCGCGGCCAGGCCGACACGCGCCGTTACGCCAAGCGGCAGGCGACCTTCGCCCGCCACCAATTGCCCGATTTCCGTTTCGTGGCGCCGCAGGAGGGCGCGACCGTCGCGCTCGCTCTGGCGCGGGGCCGGGACGAACCTTGATTCATGTCACAATCAGGGCCAATCCTGCGCGGGACGGGCCTTGTTCAGCCCGTGCGCGTTCAGGCATATAATCGGCGATTGAGACGAGCGTGGAGGGAAGCGGTCATGGGCCAGCCGGTCAAGGAATATCAGGACATACCGGGCACGACGGTTTTCGACGCCGACCAGTGCCGCAAGGGCTATGGCGTCAACATGTTCTGCATGTCGCTTCTCAAGGCCGACAACAGGACCGCCTTCAAGGCCGACGAGGCGGGCTATCTGAAGCAGTTCGACCTCACGCCGGAGCAGACGGAGGCCATCCTCAAGCGGCAGTGGAACCGCATGCTGGAGCTGGGCGGAAACATTTATTTCACCGCGAAACTCGCGGCCACCGACGGTCTTTCCTTCCAGCAGGTGGCGGCCATCATGACCGGCGCCACCCAGCAGCAATACGCCGACATGATGCTGGCGGGCGGACGCTCGCCGAACGGAAATCGCAGCAAGGCGGAATGGGCGAACAAAAATGGCTAAGATCGTCGCAGGAGTGCTCACCTCCCATGTGCCCGCCATCGGCGCGGCCCTCGACCTCGGCAAGACGGGCGAGCCTTATTGGCAGCGCGTCTTCGCAGGTTATGAAAAGTCCAAGGAATGGATCGCGAAAGTGAAGCCCGACGTGTGCATCGTCGTCTTCAACGATCACGCCACCGCCTTTTCCGTCGACGTCGTGCCGACCTTCGCGCTCGGCTGCGCCGCCGAATTCCAGCCCGCCGACGAAGGCTGGGGCCCGCGCCCCGTGCCGGTGGTGAAGGGCCATCCCGAACTCGCCGCCCATATCGCGCAATCGGTGATCCAGGACGATTTCGACCTGACCGTCGTCAACAAGATGGAAGTGGACCACGGCCTCACCGTGCCGCTGAGCCT
>CAIXDD010000213.1 GCA_903918155.1 uncultured Hyphomicrobiales bacterium | reverse complement strand
CGGCTTGCTTCGTGGTTTTCTTGGCGGCTTGCTTGGTCGCTTTCTTGGTCGCTTTCTTGGCGGCTTTCTTGGTCGCCTTTTTCACCGTCTTTTTCGCCGCCGCTTTCGTCGCTGTCTTGGCGGTCTTCTTCTTCACGGCTTTCTTCGCAGCCTTCTTCGCTGATTTCTTCGTCGTCTTCTTCGCCGCCTTCGTCGCCGCCTTCTTCGTCGTCGTCTTCGTCATCTTGCGCGCCATGCAAACCTCCCCGCCGCTCCGTCCGTTCGAATGCGCAGAACGCCACAGATCAATCGTAAAATCCAGCGCCATCGAGCGCGGGCGGTTGCGGCCCGCCCTGCGCCCAGTCGATCAACTCGACCGTATGCGCCACCGGAATGGCGGAGCCCGCCGATAATTGCGTGATGCAGCCGATATTTCCCGTCGCCACGATGCGCGGACGCACGCGCGCGATATTGGCGAGCTTGCGCGCTTTCAACCGGCCCGCGATCTCAGGCTGCATGATGTTGTAGACGCCCGCCGACCCGCAGCAGATGTGACCTTCCGGCACGTCGCGCACGTCGAAACCGGCGGCGCGCAACAGGCGTTTGGGCTCGTCGCGGATCTGCTGGCCGTGCTGCAGGGAGCAGGCGGAATGATAGGCGACCGGGATCTTGCGCGCCCGCGGGATCGTCGGCAGGTCGAGCGTCGCCAGATATTCCGAAATGTCGCGCGCCGCCGCGCTCACCCGCGCCGCCTTTTCCGCATAAGCGGGATCCTCGCGCAGCATGAAGCCGTAATCCTTGATCGTCGTGCCGCAGCCCGAGGCGGTGATGAGAATGGCCTCCGCCCCCTCGCGCTCCATCACGCCGATCCAGGCGTCCACATTGCGCCGCGCGAAGGCGAGCGCGTCGGCCTCCCGCCCCATGTGATGGACGAGGGCGCCGCAGCAGCCTGCGCCGGGGGCGGCGACCACGCCCACGCCTGCGCGCGCCAGCACGCGCCGCGTCGCCGCATTAATCGAGGGCTGCAGGACCGGCTGCGCGCAGCCCTCCAGCAAGGCGACGCGCCGGGCGCCCGGCGCCGGGGCCGGGCCCGCCGCAGACTCGCGCGGGGGAAACTTGCTCGGCGCGAGGGCCAGCATCGCCGACAGGCGCGCGCCCACGCCCGGCAGGCGCGCCAGCAGCGGCCGGAACGGCTTGGCGAAAAACGCGCCCGCCAGCGCAAGCCGGAAGCGCTTCGGATAGGGCAGGATCGCTGCGAGCGCGTCGCGCATCAGCCGGTCGGGCCATGCCCGGGCATAGGTCTTGTCGATATGCGCGCGCGCGTGATCGACAAGATGCATGTAATGCACGCCCGACGGGCAGGTCGTCATGCAGGACAGGCAGGAGAGGCAGCGGTCGACATGTTTCACGACCTCCGCCGTCGCCGGCTTGTCGTTCTCCAGCATGTCCTTGATGAGATAGATGCGCCCGCGCGGCGAATCCAGTTCGTCGCCGAGCAGGAGATAGGTCGGGCAGGTGGCGGTGCAGAAGCCGCAATGCACGCAGGTGCGCAGAATCTTTTCCGACTCCCGCATATGCGGGTCTTCGAGCTGCGCGGGGGAGAAGGTCGTTTGCATGGCGCGCCTAGATGTCCGCGTACATGCGGCCGGGGTTGAGGATGAAATCGGGATCCATGCTCGCCTTCACGCGGCGCGTGAGGCCGGCGAGCGCGCCCGCGAGCGGCTGGAAGACGTCGACCTGCGCGCGCGCGGCGTCATCGGCGCGCACGAGGCACGCATGCCCGCCCGCCTGGGCGGCGCCGGCGTGGATCGCCCGCGCGCCATCGGCGGAGGCGGGGGCCGAAAGCCAGATGAGGCCGCCGCCCCAATCATAGAGCCAGGCCTGCGCGAAGCCCTGCGCCGCAAGCCCTTCGATCAGCGCGGCCGCCCGGCTGGGGGCGACCGACAGGCGCCACAGGGGCCCGGCGCCGGCGGCGAGGGGCTGGCCGTCGCGCATGCCGCGCCACAGGCTTTCGGCTTCCGCCTCGTCGAGCCGGCGCGCGGGGCCGTGCCCCTTGAGCGCCTTCGCGAGCGCGTCGAGTCGATAGGCGATGGATTCGGGCGCATGCTCCACCCGCAGCGCGGTGAGCTTGCGCGCGGGATCATGCGCGGCGCCGCTCACCTCGAAGGGCGAGCCCAGCGCCGCCGACATCGCCTCGATCGCGCGCGCGTCCGCGAGCCCGTCGAGAACCAGCGTGCCCGCCGCGCGCGGCGCAGGCAGAAGTTTGAACGTGACTTCGGTGAGCAGGCCCAGCGTGCCATGGGCGCCGCAGGACAATTTCACCAGATCGAGGCCCGTGACGTTTTTCATCACGCGCCCGCCGCTCGTCACCAGCTCGCCGGCGCCGTTGACGAAGCGCACGCCGATCAGCGAATCGCGCGCGCCGCCGACGCGCACGCGCCGCGGGCCCGCGAGATTGCACGCCGCCACGGCGCCGATGGTGGGCGCGCCGGCGCTTGCGTAGATCGCGCGATGGTCCATCGGCTCGAACGGCAGGATCTGCTTCTTTTCCGCAAGGGCGGCCTCCACCTCCGCAAGCGGCGTGCCGGCGAGCGCGCGCACCACCAGTTCGGCGGGCTCATAGAGCGTCACTCCCGACAGCGCGCGGGTGGAGAGCGTGTCGTCCCCGCGGCGCGGGCGCCCCAGCCCCGCGCGGGTGCCGCCGCCCTCGATGTCGAGCGTGCGTTTGTCCGCGCGCGCGGCGCGGATCATGTCGGCGGCTTCCGCCGGCGTGCCGGGCAGAAGCCTCATCCGCTCACCCGGCCGTCGAGCGGAAAGACCTTGGCGGGGTTGAGCAGCCATTGCGGATCGAAGGCGGCGCGCACGCGCATCTGCTGTTCGAGATCGGCCTGCGAGAATTGGTGGCGCATCAGGTCGCGCTTCTCCACGCCCACGCCATGCTCGCCGGTGAGGCAGCCGCCCGCGTCCACGCACAGGCGCAGGATGTCCATGCCCGCGGCTTCCGCCTTCGCCTGCGAGGCGGGATCGTTGACGTCATACATGATGAGCGGATGCATATTGCCGTCGCCCGCATGAAACACATTGGCCACGCCCAGCCCGTAGCTCGCCACGATTTCGGCGGTGCGCTTGAGCACATAGGGCAATTGGCCGGTGGGGACGGTGCCGTCCATGCAGATGTAATCGGCCACGCGGCCGGTGGCGCCGAAAGCGGATTTGCGGCCCTTCCAGATCAGGGCCGTCTCCATCGCCGAGCGCGATTCCTTGACGACGCGCACGTCATGGGCGCGCGCGATCTCGACGATGCGCGCCAGCTCCGCATCCATCTCCGCCTCGGAGCCCTCGACCTCGATGATGAGCATCGCCTCCACGTCGAGCGGATAGCCGGCCTTCGCGAAGGCCTCGCAGATCCGGATCGCCGGCCTGTCCATGAACTCCATCGCCACGGGCACGATGCCCGCGCCGATGATCGCGGCCACGCAGGCGCCCGCCGCCTCGCTGGAGTCGAAGCCGAACAGAACGGGCCGCGCGCCTTCCGCCGCCCGCACGAGGCGCAAAACCGCCTCGGTGACGATGCCAAGCTGGCCCTCCGAGCCCACGAGAACGCCCAGCAGGTCGAGTCCCGGCGCGTCGAAACTCGCGCCGCCCAGCTCCACGACCTCGCCGTTCATCAGCACGAGTTTGGCGCCAAGCACGTTATTGGTGGTGACGCCGTATTTCAGGCAATGCGCGCCGCCCGAATTCATGCCGATATTGCCCGCGATGGTGCAGGCGAGCTGCGAGGAGGGGTCGGGCGCGTAGAAAAAGCCGTCCGGCGCCACCGCCTCCGACACCGCGAGATTGGTGACGCCCGCCTGCACGCGGATCGTGCGGTCGGCGAGATTCACGTCGAGAATGCGGTTCATCTTCGACACGCCGATCACCAGCGCGTCTTCCTGCGGGATCGCCCCGCCCGACAGGGACGTGCCGGCCCCGCGCGGCACGACTTTCACGCCCGCCTGGCTGCAATAGCGCAGAAGCGCGCTCACCTGCGCCGTGTCTTGCGGCAGCGCCACGGCGAGCGGCAGGCGGCGATAGGCGGTCAGCGCGTCGGTTTCGAAGGCGCGGCGCTCATCCTCGCTGGCGATCAGGCATTCGGCCGGCAGCAGGGCCGCCAGGTCGGACAGGATCTGTTCGCGCCGGGCGAGCACGCCCGCGTCGGGTTCAGGGAAAAGGATCTCGCTCATCAGGCCTCCGGCGGCCCCTTGGCCGGGCGTTCGCATCGACCGATCATATAGCGCGCGCCCGCGCTCCGCAAAGCCGCGCTCGCGTGAAAAGCGATTGCGCGGCGCGAGCCCGCGCCTTGCCAGCGGCAGGCGGGCGGGGCAATCTGCCGGCGGGTTTTTGACGGGATCGGCGATAGCGCAGGGATCGGGAAGCGCGCGCGGAGGAATGATGACGCGGAACGGCGGGCCGGTTCGGGTGGGATTGATGGTCACCTGCCTCGTGGATGTCTTTCGGCCCAGCGTCGGCTTCGCGGCCGCGCGCCTGCTGGAGGCGGCCGGCTGCGAGGTGATCGTGCCGCCGCAGACCTGCTGCGGCCCGCCGGCCTATAATTCAGGCGACCGCGCGAGCGCGCGCGACCTCGCGCTGGCCATGATGGACGCGTTCGCCAATGTCGATTACGCGGTCGCGCCGTCGGGGTCCTGCGCCGGCATGGCCGCGCGCCATTATCCGGACCTGTTCGCCGACGATCCCGCGCTCGCCGCCCGCGCCCGCGCCTTCGCGGCCAGAACGCATGAGCTGACGAGCTTCCTGTACGACGTGTTGGGCGTGCGCCGCGTGGAGGCCTCTTTCGAAGGCGCCGTCGCCTATCACGATTCCTGCGCGGGCTTGCGGGAATTGGGCGTGCGCGACCAGCCGCGCGCGCTGTTGCGCAGCGTCGCCGGCCTCGCGCTGGCCGAAATGAAGGACGCCGACGTGTGCTGCGGATTCGGCGGAACCTTCGCGGTCAAATACGGCGACGTCTCCGACGCGATCGTCAGCGCGAAGACGGCCTGCGTGGAGGCCGCCTGCGCGGGCGCGGGCGCGGCCGGGACGGGCGGCGCCGGCGTGTTGCTGGCGGGCGATCTCGGGTGCCTCATGAACATCGCCGGCAAGCTCGCCCGGCAGGGCTCGAAGATCGAGGTGCGCCATGTCGCCGAAGTGCTGGCCGGCATGACGGACGCGGCCCCCATCGGCGCGCCCTCGGCGGCGCCCCGCGCGGCGGACGCGTGAACGCGCGCGCTTTTTCCGGCGCCTGCGCGCCCAATCGAGGTTTGTGAATGGATCGCCTTCCGGGTCAACGCGTCGTCGTCGCCGCCGCTTTCGCGTCCGTCATGGCGCTGGCGGGCTTCCTGTTGTTTCAGGTGCAGCCGATGCTGGCCAAATATATCCTGCCATGGTTCGGCGGCAGCGCGACGACATGGATCGTCTGCATGTTGTTCTTTCAGGTGGCGCTGCTGGCGGGCTATGCGCTCGCTTATCTCGTGACGCTGCCCTTTCCCGTCGCGACGCAGGCGAAAATCCAGATCGGCCTCGTTCTCCTGGTCCTGCTGCTCCTGCCGATCACGCCTTCGGAAAGCTGGAAGCCCGGCGCGCAGGACGATCCCACCTGGCGCATCGTCGCCTTGCTGGCGGCCAGCGTCGGCCTGCCTTACATGGCGCTCGCCACCACCTCGCCGCTGCTGTCGCGCTGGCTCGCCAGCGTGGGCGCGGGGCTTGATCCGGCGCGCTTCTTCGCGGCGTCCAATTTCGGCTCCTTCCTTGGCCTGTTGAGCTATCCTTTCGTCTTCGAGCGCGCCTTCTCCAGCAGCGAGCAGACGATCCTGTGGTCTTGGGCCTTCGCGATCTATGCGGCGCTGTTCGTCGTCTGCGCGCTCCTCACCATGCGCGCCGCCCCGGCGCAGGCGGGCGCCAGCGCGCAGGAGGCGCTCGCCCCCTTGCGCGACGCGCGCGCGGCGCAGGGCGATTCCACCGCGCTCTGGATCGCCTTTTCGGCGCTGGGCTCCATTCTGCTGCTGGCCACCACCAACGCCATCACGCAATGGTCGGCGGTCGTGCCCTTCCTGTGGATCGCCCCGCTCAGCCTTTACCTGCTCACGTTCGTCATCGCCTTCGGCGGGCAAGGCGTCTATCGCCGGGCGCCTTTCGCGCTCGCCTTTCTGGCGCTGGGCGGCGTGACGCTGATGATGACGCGGCCCGAGACGTCGGGCGACCTGCTCGCCCAGCTCGCGCTGCAATGCGCCACGCTCTTCGTCGGCTGCATGATCTGCCACGCCGAAATGGTGCGCCTGCAGCCCGCGCCCGCCCGCCTGCCGAAATTCTATCTCGCGATCTCCTTCGGCGGCGCGCTGGGCGGAATCGCGGTCGCGCTCGCCGCCCCGCTCGTCTTCCGCGATTATTTCGAACATCAGCTCGTGCTCGCCGCCATCGGCGCGGCGGCCGGCTGGCTCGTCCTGCGCGACATCCGCGCGGGCGCGCGCGCCTGGCTGGCGCCTGCGGCCGGCGCGGCGGGCCTTTTCTTCGTGTTCGGAATCGCGGTCGCCGTCTATGACGAGGCGCGCACCGAACAGGTGCTCGTGGAGCGCGTGCGCAATTTCTACGGCGTGCTGCGCGTGGTGAAAGAAGACGAGCGCGACCCCGAGCATTACAGCCTGGTCATGCAGCAGGCAGGCGTCGATCAGGGGTCGCAATTCCAGAAGGTCGAGAAACATCTCGAACCCTCCTGCGGCTTCGACGAGGACAGCGCGCTCGGCCTCGTCTTCGACCATCACGCCAGGCGCCGCGCCGATCCCAAGGCGCCGCTGCGCATCGGCGTGGTGGGGCTTGGCGCGGGCATGGTCGCGGGCCTTGGCCGCGAGGGCGACGTGATGCGCTATTACGAGCTGAACCCGGCCGTGCTCGACGTCGTGAACCGCCGCTTCTTTTTCCTCAAGGAGACGCGCGCGCGCGCCGACGTGCTGCTGGGCGACGGCCGCCTCGTGCTGGAGCGCCAGCTCGCCGCCGGCGAGAAGCAGAATTTCGACGTTCTGGTGATGAACGCCTTTCGCGGCGCCTCGCCGCCGATGCATCTGATGACGCAGGAAGCCTTCGAGGTCTATCTCGCCCATCTGGCGCCGGACGGCGTGCTGGCCATCAATTTCGAGCTGGACACGTTCGAAATGGCGCCCCTGCATCGCGGCATGGCGCGCCGCTTCGGCCTCGACGTGCGCTGGTTCGAGACGCCGGAGAGCGAGGAGTGCGAACAGCCCATCTCCTGGGCGCTGTATTCGCGCGACAAGGGCTTCTTCGAGACGCCCGACGTGAAGCGCGAAGTCTCCGAATGGCGCGACAAGGGCCGCGCGGAGATCGTATGGACCGACAAGAGCAGCAATCTCATGAGCATTCTCAACTGGGGCGACTGACGTCATGACCGTCCATTCCACCTCGCCGCGATTCAAGGAGAATGCGCGGCGCGCGCTCGACGACGCGCAATTGCAGAAGGCGCTGCTCAATGTGCGCGCGAATTTCATCGCGCGCCGCGCCGCCGCCGCGCAGGCCCTGCCGGAATTCGAGGCGCTGCGCGATCAGGCGCGCGACCTGCGCGACCATGCGCTCGCCCATCTCGACGTCTATCTCGAAATCTACGAGCGCAATGTGCGCGCGGCCGGCGGCCATGTGCATTGGGCGCGCACGGCGGAGGAGGCCTGCCGCATCGTCGTGGAGATCGCGCAGGCTTGCGGCGCGAAGACCGTGGCCAAGGGCAAGTCGATGGTCTCCGAGGAAATCGGCCTCAACGCGGCGCTTGAACGCGCCGGCGTGCGGGCGGTGGAGACGGATCTGGGCGAATATATCATCCAGCTGCGCGGCGAGGCGCCCTCGCATATCATCGCGCCCGCCGTTCATCTCAATCAGGAAGACGTGGAGGCGGAGTTCCGCCGCGCCCATGTCCATCTGCCCGACGGGCGCGACCTCTCGGCGCCGGAGAGCCTGCTTGCGGAGGCGCGGGCGGAATTGCGCGCGCGATTCCTCGCCGCCGACATGGGCGTGACGGGCGCCAATATGCTGGTGGCGGAGACGGGCTCCTCCATCATCGTCACGAATGAAGGCAATGGCGACCTCTCGCAGATCCTGCCCAAGGTCCATGTCGTCGTCGCCTCGATCGAGAAGATCGCGCCGACGCTGGAGGACGCCGCCGGCCTGCTGCGCGTGCTGGCGCGCTCGGCCACGGGGCAGGACATGTCGGTCTATACGACGGTCTCCACCGGCCCGCGCCGGGCGGGGGATCTCGACGGCCCGCAGGACTATCACGTCGTGCTCGTCGACAACGGACGCTCCGCCATGCTCGGCGGCGCCTTCGAGGAGATGCTGCGCTGCATCCGCTGCGGCGCCTGCATGAACCATTGTCCCGTCTATCACGCGGTCGGCGGGCACGCCTATGGATGGGTCTATCCCGGCCCGATGGGCGCGGTGCTCACGCCCTCGCTGATCGGCGTCGACAAGGCGGGCCATCTGCCCAACGCCTCCACCTTCTGCGGACGCTGCGAGAGCGTCTGCCCGGTGCGCATTCCGCTGCCCAAACTCATGCGCCATTGGCGCGAGCGCGAATTCGAACGCCATCTTTCGCCCGCCGCCACGCGCGGCGGCCTGCGGCTATGGGCCTTTTTCGCGCGCAGGCCCACGCTCTACGGCCTTGCGGCGCGCATCGCCGCGCGCACGCTGTCTTTCATGGCGCGCGGGCGCGGCCGCTTCGCGCGCCTGCCCTTCGCGGCGGGCTGGACCGATCATCGCGACATGCCCGCCCCGCAGGGCGACACGTTTCAGGCGCAATGGAAGGGGCGACGCAGATGAGCGCGCGCGACGAGATCTTCGCCAATATCCGCCGTTCGCTCGGCGTGTCCGCAACCGCCGGCCCGCGTCATGCGGCGGCGGCCGCGCGCATCGCCGCCGCCGCGCCGGGCCTGCGCCCGCAGCG
>CAIXDD010000212.1 GCA_903918155.1 uncultured Hyphomicrobiales bacterium | reverse complement strand
GCGCCACGCGCGACGCGATGAGCCTCGTGGTCGTGGAGAACCTCTACGCCTGGGCGACCGGAGGCGACCTGCGGACGCCCGTGGCCGAGACGCCTTGGCGTCGGCCGCCAAAAAGGGCAGATTGAGGGCTGAGGCCCGATCAGGAGGAACGGATGACCCGTCGCATGCGCATGCCGACGTTCACGCGCCGCGCGCGCGCCCCGAAGCTCGTTCGGCCGGCGCTTGCGCTGCTGGCGCTTCCCGCTCTGGGTCTTGCGCTGTCGCTGGCCGGCGCCGGCGAGGCGCGGGCGCAGGCGCGCGCCGCCGACGTCGCGGGGCGCTACGCCGTGCTGCGCGAGGACGGGCGCGACACCGGCTGCATGGTCACCCTGCATCCCACGCCGCGCGGCAAGGGCTTCCGCGCGCAATTGGCGCCCGCCTGTCGCGATCAGGGCGTCGTCGTGTTCGATCCCGTGGGCTGGTGGCTGGAGAAGGGCAAGCTGCATCTGCAGGCGCGCAAGGGCCATAATATCGCGCTGGATGCGGAAGCCGGCGGCGCATGGCTCAAGAAGGACGGCCGCCCGCTGGGCCTCAAGCGCATCTGACGCCCCTCACAGGGCGCGGAACATCACAAGAGCGTCGACATAGCCCAGCGCGGGATGGGCGAAAGCGCCCGGCAGGCGCGCCAGCGTGCGAAAGCCGCACGCCTCCCACAGGGCCAGCGCGCGCGCATTGCTGCTCACCACGAAATTGAATTGCATGGCGCGAAAGCCGCGCGCCCGCGCGGTCTCCAGCGAATGGGCGCACATGGCCCGCGCGATCCCGCGCCCCTGCGCCTCGGGCGCGGTCACATAGCCGCAATTGGCGACATGGGCGCCGCCGCCCTGCTGGTTGGCGCGCAGATAATAGGTTCCCGCCACGCGCGCGCCCTCCGTCGCGACGAAGGTTTCGCGATCCGCGCCCAGCCAATAGGCGAGCGCGGCCTCCCGGCTCATGTCGCGCGGCAAGGCGTAGGACTCGCCCGCGCGGATCACGGGCTCCAGAACGGACCAGATCGCGGGGGCGTCCGACGCCTGCGCGCGGCGGATCTCCACGCGCTCACTCCGCCGGCCGCGCCGCGGGATGAGCGGCGGGAGAGGCGGCGGACTGCGGGGCGGGAGCGGCGGCCGACGTCTCGTCCTCGTCGCGCGGGCCCACGAAGCGCGAGAACAGCCGCCAGGTCAGCCGCCCCGCATCGTCCATGATGGTGAAGGCGGCGGGGACGAAGACGAGCGACAGCATGGTCGAGACGATCAGCCCGCCCACGACGCCGATCGCCATGGGCGCGCGGAATTCGCCGCCGTCGCCCAGCCCCAGCGCGGAGGGAAGCATGCCCGCCACCATGGCGATGGTGGTCATGACGATGGGGCGCGCGCGCTTGCGCCCGGCCTCAATGATGGCCTGCGTGCGGTCCATGCCCGCCGCCATTTGCTCGATGGCGAAATCCACGAGCATGATCGCGTTTTTCGTCACGATGCCCATCAGCATCAGAATGCCGATCACCACGGGCATGGAGACGGCCTTGCCCGTGACGAGCAAGGCGATGATCACGCCGCCCACCGACAGGGGCAGCGAGAAGAGAATGGTGATCGGCTGGAGCACGCTGCCGAACAGCAGAATGAGCACGGCGAGCACCATCATCACGCCCGCGCCCATGGCCTGCGCGAAGCCAGCGAACACTTCCTGCATCACTTCCGCATCGCCCGATTCGGTGATGCGCACGCCCGGCGGCAGATCCTGCGCGCGCGGCAGCGCATAAACCTGCGCCAGCGCCTCGCCCAGCGCCGCCGAGCCCACGAGATCGGCCTCCACCGCGATGCGCCGCTGGCGGTCGTAGCGCGAAATGCTGGCGGGCCCTTCCGCGAAGGACACGTCCGCCACCGCCGACAACGGCACGGAGCCCCCGCGCGCGGTCGCCACGCGCAGATTGGCGAGCATGTCGAGATCGGAGCGGACGTTGCGCTGCAGGGCGACGCGGATCGGCACCAGCCTGTCGCCGGCGTTGAACTTGGCGAGATTGGCGTCGTTGTCGCCGATCGTGGCGACGCGGATCGCCTCCGCCACCGCATCCGTGGACACGCCCAGCTCCGCCGCCCGATCGTTGCGGGGCGTGACGCGGAGTTCGGGCCGCTCCAGCGCGACGCTGGAGACGACATTGGCGATGACCGGTACGCGCTTCATCTGGCTCGCAAGCTCGGCGCCCACGCGCTCGACCGTCTGCGTGTCCGCGCCCAGCACGACGAGCGAAAGGGCGCGCTGGCCGTTGTCGTTGAGGAACCATGCGCGCACGTCGGGCACGCGGGCGACGAGCGCGCCCACTTCGCCTTCGATCTGCTTCTGCGTCTTCGCGCGCTTGCTCTTGTGCACGAGATTGACGGTGAGCTGCGCCTTGCGCACTTCCGTCGCTCCGAGCCCGATGCGCCCCCCGTCCACGAAGACGCTGCGCACCTCCGGCTTTTCGCGCAGGCGCGCGGAAATTTCGTCCATCGTGCGCATCGTGTCCTCGACGCGCGCGCCCGGCGGCAGCTCCACCGCCAGAAGCAGGCGCGCCACGTCCTCCGCCGGCAGGAAGCCGGAGGGCAGAAGCTTCGTCGCCTGGATGGAGCCGATGAAAATGGCGAAGCCTGCGAAGACCGTGAGGAAGCGGTGGCGCACGGAGAAGGCGACGAGCCGCGTATAGCGGCGCATGACCACGCCTTCGGGCTTCTCGCGCTCGTTATGGGGCGCGAGGAAATAGGCGGCGAGCAAGGGCGTGATGAGGCGCGCGACAAGCAGCGAGAACAGGACCGCGACGGCGACCGTGAGGCCGAATTGCTTGAAATATTGCCCCGCGATGCCGCCCATGAAACTGACGGGCGCGAAGACCGCCACGATGGTCATGGTGATCGCGATGACCGCAAGGCCGATCTCGTCGGCCGCCTCCAGCGCCGCCCGCCAGGGCGTCTTGCCCATATGCATGTGGCGCACGATATTCTCGATCTCGACGATGGCGTCGTCCACCAGAATGCCCGTGGCCAAAGTCAGGGCGAGCAGGCTCACGAGATTGAGCGAGAAGCCCATCATGCTCAGCGCCCAGAACGTGGGGAAGATGGACAGCGGCAGGGCCAGCGCGGTGATGAGGGTCGCGCGCCAATTGCGCAGGAACACGAAGACGACGAGCACCGAGAGCAGCGCGCCTTCCACCAGCGTATGCATGGCGGAGCGATAATTGCCGAGCGTGTAATCGACATAGCTGTCGATCTGGTCGATGGCCACATTGGGATGGGCCGCGCGCAAGGCCTCGACCTTGCCCGCCACGAGCGCGGCGACGGTCGCGTCGCTCGCCCCCGTCGCGCGCACGACGCCGAAAGCCACGACGGGGCGCCCGTCGAGCCGGGCGAAGCGGCGCACTTCAGCCGCCCCGTCGGTGACCGTCGCCAGATCGGACAGGCGCACATGCCGCCCGCCGGGCAAGGCGATAGTCATGCCGGCGATGTCCTCGACGCTGCGCGCGCCCACCAGCGTGCGGATGGATTGCTCCACGCCGGAGACTTCGCCCCGCCCGCCGCCGATGTCGGCGTTGGTGGCGCGCAATTGCCGGCTCACCTCGCCCGCGGTGACGCCCAGAGACAATAGGCGGTCGGGATCCAGCTCCACCTTGATTTCGCGATCGACGCCGCCGATCCGCTGCACCTGCCCCACGCCGCGCAGGCCCTGCAGCGCGCGCGCCGCCACGTCGTCGACGAACCAGGAGAGCTGTTCGAGGCTCATGTCGGGCGCGGAGACGGCGAAAGTGACGATGGGCAGGCCGGCGATGTCGAGGCGCTGGATGATCGGCTCCTCGATGGTGCGCGGCAGGTCGGCGCGGATTTTCGCGACGGCGTCCTTCACGTCGTTGACGGCGCGATCCGAATTCACTTCGAGACGGAATTCGATCGTGGTCTGCGACAAGGCGTCGGAGATCGAGGAGGTGACGCGCTTCACGCCGGCCAGGCCCGCCACCGAATCCTCGATCTTTTTCGTGACCTGCGATTCCAGCTCTGAGGGCGCGGCGCCCGCCTGCGTCACGGCGACCGTGACGATGGGCACGTCCACGTTCGGAAAGCGCGTGATGGGCAGCTTGCTGAAGGAGAACAGGCCCAGCAACGTCAGGACGACGAACAGGACGATGGAGGCGATGGGCTTGCGGATGGCCCAGGCGGAAATGTTCCAGCGGGCGGCGGCGGCGGACATCAGCGCGTCTCCGCCTGCTGCTGCACGGGCGTGATGGCGTCGCCGTCGCGCAGGAAGGCGCCGGCGCGCAGCACCACTTCGTCGCCTTCGCGCAGGCCGTCGCGGATCTCCGCGCGCCCGCCGTCGATCACGCCCAGCGTGACGGCGCGCTTGCGCACCACGCCGCCTTCCGCGACCAGCACGTTCACGCCTTCCACGGAATGATTGACCGCCGTCGCCGGCGCCAGCACGCCGAGCGCGCGCCGCACTTCGATTTCGCCGCGCGCGAAAGAGCCCACGCGCGCCGACGGCGTCGGCTCAAGGCTCACGCGCACGCGTCCCAGCCGCGTCGCGCGGTCCACTTCCGGCGAGACGAGGCGAACCTTGCCCTTGGCGCGCGACCCGTCGGCCAGCGTCAGATCGGCGGGCTGGCCGGGCTTCATCAGGCCAAGGCGCGCTTCCGGCGCTTCGGCCTCAAGCTCGATCTCGCCGTCGGCGATGACGCGAAACAGCGGATCGCCGCCCACTGCGGAGGCGACGACGCCCAGACGCGCGTTGCGGCGCGAGACCACGCCGCCTTCGGGCGTGCGGACTTCGGTGCGCGACAGGCGCACCTGCGCCTCGCGGCGCTGCGCCTCCACGGCCTTGCGCTGGGCCTGGGCGGCGCGTTCGAAATCGCGGGCGGCCTGCAATTGCGCCTGTCCGGCGCGCCATGTGGTCTGTTTCTGATCCACGAGAGCTTGCGTGGAGGAGCCGGAGCGCAGCAGCGACTGGCTGCGGCTGAGATCGGTCTCGGCGAAGGAGAAATTGGCCTCCGCCTGCGAGATCTGGCTGCGCGCCTGCGCGATCGAGGCGTCCACGCGCGCAAGCTCGGCGTCGATCTGCGCGATCTGCGCGTCGATCGTCTCGCGCGACAGGCGCACGAGCACGGCGCCCTTCGCCACGCGGTCGCCTTCCTCAGCGAGAATTTCGACGATGCGCAGTCCCTCGATCTCGGGACCCACGAGCACTTCGTTGCGGGCGACGAGCGTTCCCACGACGAGCGCGGTCTCGACGATTTCGCCGCGCACGGCGGGCGCGACGGTGACGGCGGCCGCACGCGGCGCCGGCGCGCCGCCCACGGGAGCCTTGGCGCCGGCGACCTGCCAGCCGACGAAGGCGCCGCCAAGGGCGAGAAGCCCGACGATGGCGACGATATGGCTCTTCTTCATGACGATCGC
>CAIXDD010000211.1 GCA_903918155.1 uncultured Hyphomicrobiales bacterium | reverse complement strand
ATCTTGCCGACAAGGCCCGCCTCCTCCATCGCCTCGCGGGCGGCGGCTGAGTGCGGCTTCTTGCTCTTCATCGGCCAGCCCTTGGGCAGAACCCAACGGCGCGTCTCGCGCGAGGAGACCAGCAGGATCTCCAGTCCGTCGCGAAACCGGTACGGCAGCGCCGCATATTGCACGCGCGCTTCATCAACGTCCGATGCGCTCTTGAGTCCCGCACCGGCCTTCATCTCAGCCTCCCAGTCCGGACAGCCAGTAGAACAGGGCCGCAATGACGGCCGACGCCGGAATGGTGATGAACCATGCCATCACGATGCTGCGCGCCACGCTCCAGCGCACCGCCGACACGCGCCGCGCGGCGCCGACGCCGATGATCGCGCCCGTGATCGTATGCGTGGTCGACACCGGCACGCCCAGATAGGTCGCCATGAACAGCGTGATGGCCCCGCCGGTTTCGGCGCAGAACCCCTGCATGGGAGTCAGCCGCGTGATGCGCGATCCCATCGTGTGGACGATGCGCCAGCCGCCGAACAATGTCCCGAGCCCCATAGCGGCCTGACAGGTGATCACCACCCAGAACGGCACATGGAACGTATCGCCCAATTGGCCGTGCGCGAACAAAAGCACCGCGATGATGCCCATGGTCTTCTGCGCGTCATTGCCGCCATGGCCGAGCGAATAGAGCGAGGCCGAGACGAATTGCGCCGAGCGAAACACGCGGTCGACCTTCGCGGGCATGGCGCGCACGAAAATCCACGAGACGATGAGCACGAGCACGAGGGCCAGAAGAAAGCCGATGGTCGGCGACAGGAAGATCGCCGCGCCGGTCTTGATGAGTCCGCTCGCAACAACCGCGTCAAAACCGCCGCGCGCCACGCCGGCGCCCACGAGCCCGCCGATCAGCGCATGCGAGGAGCTGGAGGGAATGCCCCAGCGCCAGGTGATGAGATTCCACGCGATCGCGCCCATCAGCGCGCCGAAGATCACATTGTCGTTGACGATGTCGGGCGTGACGATGCCGCGCCCGACCGTCTCGGCCACATGCAGGCCGAAGAACAGGAAGGCGATGAAATTGAAGAACGCCGCCCAGAACACCGCATATTGTGGCGAAAGAACGCGCGTCGACACGATGGTCGCGATGGAGTTCGCCGCGTCATGCAGACCGTTGAGAAAGTCGAACAGAAGCGCGACGATGATGAGGGCGATGAGGATCTCCATGCCCGCGCGCCCTAGATATGCTCGATGAGGATACTGCTCACCTTGTTGGCGATGTCCTCGAAACGGTCGAGCACTTTCTCAAGATGTTCGTAGACGTCGCAGCCCACCACGAAGGCCAGCGGATCCTGGTCGCGATGGCTGAGGAAAAGCGCGCGGCGCCCCTCGTCGTATAATTCGTCTGAGCGTTCCTCGATCTGCACCACTTCCTGCGCATAGGCCGTGATCTTCGCCTGATTGTCGCCGATGGAGGCGAGCAGCGGCATGGCGGCGACCGTGAGGTCGGCGACCTTCACGATCTGGTCGCCCATGGCCTTCATGTTCGGCTCGAAGGAGGTCACTTCGAACAGGCGCACGCTCTTGGCCGTCTTGCGCATCTGGTCGATGGCGTCGTCCATGAGCGTGATCAGCTCCTTGATGTCGCCGCGGTCGAAGGGCGTGATGAAGGTGCGCCCCACCGCCGTCAGCACCTCGCGGGTGATCGCGTCCGCCTGATCCTCATGGCGCATCACCGCCTCGGCATGGGCCTGCAGGTCCGCCCCGCCCTCGAGCATGGCGCGCAGCGCGAGCGCGCCCTGCGCCAGCGTCTGCGATTGGCGATTGAACATGTCGAAGAAATGCTCCTCGCGCGGGAGGAGGGCGCGGAACCAACGCATAAGCTCACCATTCTGGCGCGCGCCGTCCGAACGGCCGCGGCGGGTCAGGGACCGGGAAAGAACGCCCCTTCTTGTACGGGTCCGCGACCTCGCGCAAGGAAAGACGAGCGCAACTCACAATCATCGCCCCGCCGGGCGGCCGGGTCGCGAGCGGGGCCTTCTCAGCCGGCGCGCGAGCCGATAGGCTGACGTTGCGCCGGCCTTGCAGCCGGCGCCCGTCCGGGGGGCCGAACGGAGCGCCAACATGCCGACCCAGCCTGACGCAGCCTCTTCCCCGCAAAAACGCCTTTCCCTGCAAGCGCGGGCGCGCGTGACGCCTTTGGCGCCTTTGGCGCTTTTGGCGGCCCTAGGCGCCCTCGCTTTCGCGCCCGAGGCGCGGGCGGGCTCCCGGCCCGCCCAGGCCTGCCGGCCGCTTGCGGACGCGCCGGGCCCCCATGGCCTTTGGCTGGGCCATTTCACGGGCGGGCGCATGGCGCCGGTCGCCTCCGGCGTTGCGGTGGAATGGCGCGACGATTACGCCTGTTTCGCCTCTGCGGCCGCATGCGCGGACTGGCGGCGCGGCCTGCGCGAGGTCTATCGCGACGTGGAGGGCTGGGGCACGTGCCTTGCCCTGCGCGGCGGCGGGGATTATCCCCGGGTGGAGCGCGTCGTGAGGCGAACCGTCGTGAAGGCGCGCTATTAAGGAGCGACGATGACCGATCCCGCGCCCGCCTACGAAACCATTCTCGTGGACGTCGCCGACGGCGTCGCGCTCATCACGCTCAATCGGCCGCAGGCGCTCAACGCGCTCAATGCGCAGATGATGCGCGACATGACCGGCGCGCTGCAGGCGCTCGACGCGGACGCGCGCGTTGGCGCCATCGTGATCGCCGGTTCGCCCAAGGCGTTCGCCGCCGGCGCCGACATCAAGGAAATGCAGTCGCTCACATTCGAGGAGATCCACGCGGCCGACGGTTTCGCCGGCTGGGAGGCGATGACGCGCATTCGCAAGCCGATCATCGCCGCCGTGGCGGGCTATGCGCTGGGCGGAGGCTGCGAGCTGGCGATGATGTGCGACGTCATTCTGGCCGCCGACACCGCCCAGTTCGGCCAACCCGAAATCACGCTCGGCATCATTCCCGGCATCGGCGGCACGCAGCGCCTCGCGCGCGCCATCGGCAAGGCGAAAGCGATGGACCTGTGCCTCACGGGCCGGCGCATGGGCGCGGAGGAAGCCGAGCGCTCAGGCCTCGTCGCGCGCGTCGTTCCCGCCGACAAACTTCTGGAGGAGGCGATGGCCATGGCGCGCGCCATCGCGGCCATGCCGCGCGCCGCCGCAGCCATGGCGAAGGAAGCCGTGAACCGCGCGCAGGAGCTGTCCTTGTCGGAAGGCGTGCGGTTCGAGCGCCGCAGTTTTCACGCGCTCTTCGCCACCCACGACCAGAAGGAAGGCATGGCCGCCTTCGTCGAGAAACGCAAGCCGCAGTTCAAGGCCTGAGGCAGGCAAAAGCTCAGGCGCAAGCTCAGGCACAAGCGCGCAAGCGCGCGAGCCCGCCGCCTGACGTTCACATGCGCCCGCCGAT
>CAIXDD010000210.1 GCA_903918155.1 uncultured Hyphomicrobiales bacterium | reverse complement strand
CTCGGCGGGCGGCATGCTCATGGGCGCGGTCGCCAACATGGCGCCGGAGCTGTTCGCGGGCATCATCGCGGACGTGCCGTTCGTGGACGTGCTCAGCACGATGCTCGACGACACGCTGCCGCTGACGCCGCCCGAATGGCTCGAATGGGGCAATCCCATCACAGACGAATCCGCCTTCCGCACCATCCTGTCCTATTCGCCCTATAATAATGTGCGCGCCCAGGATTATCCGCCCATGCTGATCGAAGCCGGCCTCACGGATCCGCGCGTCACCTATTGGGAGCCGGCGAAATTCGCCGCGCGCCTGCGCGCGCGCATGACCGGGGGAGGTCCCATCCTGCTGCGCACCAATATGGATGCGGGCCATGGCGGCGCGTCGGGGCGGTTCGACCGGCTCGGCGAGATCGCGGTGGAGCACGCCTTCGCCCTCTGGGCGGCGGAGCGGGCAAAAAGCGCCGCGCCCGCGCGCGCCGCGCGCAAGAGAAAGGCCGCCCCATGAGCGCGCTTCTGGATTCAGCCCGCACGCAACTGCTTGTCGTGGACGTGCAGGAGCGGCTTCTGCCCGCCATGGCGCAGGCCGACCTTGCGCTCGCCCATTGCGCGCGGCTCGCGCAGGCCGCCGCCATCCTCGACATTCCGATCACCGTGAGCGAGCAATATCCCAAAGGCATGGGGAGAACTGTGGACGCGCTGCGCGTTCATCTTCCGCAAGGCGCGCCGGTCTTCGAGAAATTGAGCTTCTCATGCCTGGCGGATGCGGCGCTCGCCGAGCGCTTGCGCGGACTCGCCGACGACGGGCGCGACCAGATCCTGCTCTGCGGACTGGAGGCCCATGTCTGCGTGCTGCAAACCGCTATCGAGGCGCAGGAGGCGGGCCTGTCGGCTTTTGTGGCGGCCGATGCGGTGAGTTCGCGCGCGCCCGATTCCAAAACGCTGGCGCTGGCGCGCATGGCGCGCGCGGGCGTCGAGATCGTCACGAGCGAAATGGCTATTTTCGAATGGCAGCGCGTGGCGGGCGCGGGCCATTTCAAGGCGCTTATGGCGCTGGTGAAGTAAGCGTCAGCCGCCGCGCTCGGCCTTGCGCGCCTCCAGAAAGACGCGCAACTCGTCGAGCGAAGCGAACGAATAACGGCCGTTGTCCGTCTCCGCCTCGATCGTGCCGTCGTCGAACAGGGAATAGCGCACGCCTTGCGATTCGTAATGACGCGCGAGCCGGCCTTCGCGCGCTTCTTGGGCTGCTTCTTGGGCTGCTTCTTGGGCGGGAGGCGACGCTTGGGTGGCAGGCGACGTTTGGGCGGCCTCAGGCGCGGCGGGCGCCGCCCGGCCCGGACTGGTGCGCGCGAGAATGGCCTTCCAATGATCGGCGCCGCCAACTTGCGCGCCGCCCGGCTCCCGCGCCGCCGCAGGCTCGAAGCCCAGATCGGGCGCCGCCGCCTTGGGCAGGCTCACGCCCGCGCGCGCAGGCGCCGATGACGCAGGCGGCGCGGCGGGGATCGACACGGGGACTTGCTGCGGCGAATGCGCAAGTCCTTGTGCAAGTCCAGCCGCAGCGAACGACTCGCGCAGAAGCTCGATCTCGCGCAGCACGGCGGCGAGCGCCAGAATGATCGCGCCCGCGCCCAACAGGACGGCGCCGGAGATGACGCCGCTCCAGCCCCGCTCCACCTGCACGATCCCCAAACCCTGCCAGACCCACGCCGCGCCTGTGAGGCTCATGACGGCGCCGCTACAAAAAACCGGCCATTTCAGCACAATGCAGCCTCTCGGGATCATAGGCGGACTTGCGCCCGCGCCGGACCGGGCGCGCAAGCGCCCAAGCCGGAAAAAACTTCACCAAAAAATTAACTTATGTTTATATGGCTTCACAAGCTAGCGCTGAATCAGCGCCTTCGCCTTTGCGCCATGCGGCCAAATCAAGACAGGAGGATCTAAAAAATGGCATCCATTTTGCAGTCGCTTGAACGTACGATATTGGCCGGCTTCGCCCTGCTCGTCGCCATCATCATCGTCACGGGCGCCGTCTCCGGCCAGTTCATCCGCGCTGATTTCGCGTGGTTCACCTTCGTGATGCGCTGGCTGCACGTGCTGAGCGGTGTGATGTGGATCGGCCTGCTCTGGTACTTCAACTTCGTGCAGATCCCCACCGTTCCCAAGATCGAGCCCGCCGAACATCGCGCGGCGGTGACGAAGTTCATCGCGCCCAAGGCGCTGTTCTGGTTCCGCTACGGCGCGCTCGCCACCGTCGTCACCGGCGGGCTGCTCGCCTGGATGAACGGCTACCTGTTCCAGGCGCTTGCTCTCCAGTCGGGCCATGTGGCGATCGGCCTGGGCATGTGGATGGCTCTCGTCATGGCGTTCAATGTCTGGTTCATCATCTGGCCGAACCAGAAGATCGCGCTCGGCATCGTCGACGGCACGGCGGAAGAAAAGGCGAAGGCGGGCCGCATGGCGATGCTCACCTCGCGCTTCAACACCCTGTTCTCCATCGGCATGCTCTATCTCATGGTGGCCCAGCAGAACGCCGGCCTGTAAGAGGCTGACGCAAGACAAACGATTTAAACGCGGGCCGGCTTTCGCCGCCCGCGTTTTTCTTTGCCTGCGGCTTGGAAGACGCCAAACGCGCCGCGCCTCACGCGCTGGCGACGGAGCGCAGAAAGCGGTCGATCGTCTCGTTCACGAATTCCGCCTGACGCGCGACGTCGGTGGCGGACCGATGCACCTGCGTGGCGGCGCGGTCCGTTTCGCCGACGGCGGATTTCAATCCGTCCATGCTGTCGGCCGCGCTCTGCGTCTCGTCGGCGGCTTCCGAGGCGCTGCGCGAAATCTCCTTGGTGGCGGAGGATTGCTCCTCCACCGCCACGGCGATGCCGGCGGTGAAGCCCTCCGCCTCCTGCATGGTGGCGGAGATGGAGGCGATGGCGTGCACGGCGCCTTCGGTCGCGTTCTGGATCGCGGCCACATGTTCGGCGATGCGGTCGGTGGCGTGCGCGGTCTGGCTGGCGAGCGATTTCACCTCCTGGGCGACGACGGCGAAGCCGCGGCCCGCCTCGCCTGCGCGCGCGGCCTCGATGGTGGCGTTGAGGGCGAGCAGATTCGTCTGCGCCGCGATGGCCTGGATGAGGCCGATGATTTCGCCGATCTTCTGCGCCTTGTCGGCGAGTCCGTCGATGGTCTGGGTGGTCGCCACGGTCGTCCTCGAAGCTTCGTTCACGATGTTTCGCGTGCGCAGCACCTGCGCCTCGATCTCGCGGATCGAGGCCGACAATTCCTCCGACGCGCGCGCCACGGTCAGCACATAGCTCGACGCATGGGCGGTGGAGCCCGACGCGCTGGAGGCCTGGCGCGCGGATTCCGTGGAGATTTTCGCGAGCTGGTCGGCGGCGGCGAGCATATGCGCGCTCTGGCCGCTCACTTGCGCGAGCGCCGTTGCGGCGGAGGAGCGGAATTCGGAGATGAGCTGGTCGATCTTCTGCTGGCGCGCGAGGGCGGCGGCTTCGGAGGCGCCCACCTTGTCGAGCAGCGCCACGCGCTCCAGCAAGCGCGCCTTCAGGGTCTGGATGGCGTCGGCGATCTGGGCGAGTTCGGGATGGGTGGCGACGTCGGGCACTTGCGCGCTCATGTCGCCGTCGGCGAGGCGGATCAGCGCATCGCTAAGCTTCTTCACGCTTTCCGACAGGCGCGCCATCATGGCGTTGAGCAGCATCACGACGCTGCCCACGATCACGAGCGCGCCGGTGATCGGAAGGACCATGCCGACGCTCGCCTCCTCGCCGTGGGGCTGCATGAATGTGATCGTCAACACCACCATCAGCGCCACCGCGCCGATGACGAGCCCGCCCTTGCGGCTGATATGCGTGAAGTGAAAATTCGGACGAATGCTCATCTCTCTCGCCGAACAATGGCCTTGCGCCGGCGCGAAGGGCGCCTCGATCTCCACGAACTATGCACGGTCTGGCTTAAGGGGCGGTAAAGGCCGCGCTGAAGATCAGGCCCAGCGGCCAAGCCGCGCCCCCGCCCGGGCGAGGGCGGCGGGGAAATCGTCCGACAGCAGGAAGGCCAGCTCCGCCTCCCGCGTGGCGGTGACGGGATCGACGGCCGCCAGTTCGGCGTCCACATGGCCGGGGTGGCACATGACGAGATGCCGGGGCCCCGGCGCCCGCAGATAGCGCGCGAAGTCAGGCCCATAGGGGCGGGCCGGATCGAAGGCGGAAAAGCCCGCGAATCCCTCGTTCGCCTCGAAGCCGCGCGCCATGGCCTCGCGGGCGAAGCCATGGGCGAACCAGGCGAGGGCGAAGGCCTTCTTCGTCTCCACCCCCCGGGCGAGAATGCGCGACGGCCGGTCGGCGCTGTCGCGCAGCCACACGCGCCCCGCCCAGCCGCGCCGCTCCATTTCCGCCAGCAGCAGCCCCCGCACGCAGGCCAGCGCATGGGAATGCTGGTGGCCGTCCACGAAATCGGGCGGGCGGCCCAGCGCGTCCTCGAAAGCGTCGAACTGGCGGGCGATCTCGGCGGCGACCTCGCCGGCCAGCGCCGGCGCCAGCCGGCGGGCGCGCAGATAAAAGCCGATGGGGGGCAGGCGCCCGTCCGGCGCAAGCTCGCGACAGGGGGAGAGCGGCGCCCCGGCGGTCAGGTTCAGGTGGATCCCCGCCTGCGCCGCGCCCAGAAACGGGCGCAGGAGCGCCGCGGAGGCCGCCCAATCGGGCCGATTGGTCATGGCCCCCGTGGCGTTGAGCCGACCGGCGGCCAAAGCCTCGCGCACGCCCGCGCTGACGGCCGGGGAAAGGCCGTAATCGTCCGCGCAGAGAGTGAAAGGAAAGTCCGCCATGGCCGCCCTCGCCCGCGCCTGCGGGCGCACAGGCCATACCATGTCCTGCGTCCGGGCGGCAGCCGGGCGCGCGGGCGGCGGGCGGGCGGGCGGGCGGGCGGCGCTTGCGCATGTCCGCCCCTTTGCGCATAGCTTTGGGGCAGTCCCCGGCGCGAGGCCGGCCATCTGCGAGACCTGTCGCGACCCCTGTCGCAAGACCCGCCGCGAGACCCCATGATTGCGCCTTCCGGCCAAATCGCCGACGCCGACCAGCCCCGACCGGAAATCTCCGTGGTCGTGCCGATGTTCAACGAAGCGGAGAATCTGATTCCCCTGATCGCCCGCCTCACGCCGGCGATGGAGCGGTGCTCGGCCTCTTTCGAAGTGGTCTTCGTGGACGACGGCTCCACCGACGACACGCTGACGGCGCTGCGCCGGGCCCATCAGCTCGACCCGCGGCTGCGCGCGGTGTCCTTCAGCCGCAATTTCGGCAAGGAGATCGCCATCGCCGCCGGCCTCGACCATGCGCGCGGCGACGCCGTCGTCATCATGGACGCCGACCTGCAGCATCCGCCCGAAATGATCGAGACCTTCGTGGAGCGCTGGCGGCAGGGCTATCAGAACGTGTTCGGCCAGCGCGTGGACCGCTCGGCGGATTCCGCGCTGCGGCGCGCGCTCACGCTGCGCTTCTATCGCCTCTTCGCCTCTTTCGGCGAAACGAGCCTGCCGCCCGGCGCCGGCGATTTCCGCCTGCTCGACCGCCAGGCGGTGGAGGCGCTGCGCGCCATGCCAGAACGCGCGCGCTTCTCCAAGGGGCTCTACGCCTGGATCGGCTATCGCAGCGTCGGCGTGCCTTTCGAAGTGGCGGAGCGGGCCTTCGGCGCTTCGAAATTCAGCTATCGCAAGCTCACCCGTTTCGCGCTCGACGGGCTGATGTCTTTCTCCACCCTGCCGCTGAAAGTGTGGACCTATGTGGGCACGCTCATCTCGCTGGCGGCTCTGGCGGCGGCGATCTACTTTCTGCTGCGCACCGCAACCCATGGCGTGGACGTGCCGGGCTATGCGTCGCTGATCGTGTCGATCATGTTCTTCGCGGGCGTGCAGCTCATGTCGCTGGGCGTGCTGGGCGAATATATCGGGCGCATTTTCGCGGAGGTGAAGCGCCGGCCGCTCTATCTGGTCGCCGAACGCGTGGGCGTGGAGGAGGATTCCTCGCCCGTGGGCCGCGCGCGGACTCCGCGTCCGTGAGCCTGTGGCGCAATTTCGCCTCCGTGAGCGGCTTCACGCTGCTCTCGCGCGTCACCGGTTTTGCGCGCGACGTCACGATGGGCGCGTTTCTGGGCGCGGGCGCGCTCGCCGACGCCTTCACCATCGCCTTCCGCCTGCCCAATCATTTCCGCGCGATCTTCGCCGAAGGCGCCTTCAACGCCGCCTATGTGCCCGCCTATTCGCGCGCGCTTGAACAAGGCGGGCCGGACCGCGCGCGCGATTTCGCCGCGCAGATGTTCACCTTGCTCGCGCTCGCGCAATTGGCGCTGCTCGCGCTGGCGCTGGTCTTCACGCAAGAGCTGCTCGCCCTGCTCGCGCCCGGCGTCGCCGACGATCCGCAGCGCTATGGACCCGCGCTCCTGCTCACGCGCATCGCCTTTCCTTATCTGCTCTGCGTGTCGCTGGTGACGCTGCTGGCGGGCACGCTCAACGCGCATGGGCGTTTCGTCGCCGCCGCCTTCGCGCCGGTGCTTCTCAATCTCTCCATCGTCGCCTGTCTGGCGGGCGCCTTCCTGTTTCCCGACGCCGGCGTGGCGGCGGCCGCGGGCGTGCTGATCGCCGGCCTTCTCGAACTCGCGCTGCTGGTCATCGCCGCGCGCCGCGCGGGCCTGTTCGCCTTTTTCGCGCGCCCCGCGCTGGGCGAGGACGTGCGGCGCTTCTTCAAATCCTTCGGGCCTGCGGTGATCGGATCGGCGGGCGTGCAGATCGCGCTGTTCGCGGACACGATCATCGGGTCGCTGCTGCCCGCCGGCGGCCTGTCGTCGATCTATTACGCGGACCGCCTCTATCAATTGCCCGTCGGCGTGATCGGCGTGGCGGCGGGCTCCGTGCTCCTGCCGGAGATGAGCCGGCGGCTGGCCGCTGGCGACGGATCGGGCGCGCTGGAGGCGCAAAACCGCACCATCGCGCTCACGATCACGCTCTGCGCGCCCTTCTTCGTCGCCTTCGTCGCCATGCCCGAGATCATCGTGCGCGGCGCTTTCGAGCGCGGAGCCTTCGACGCGCAGGCCACCGCCGCCTCCGCGCAGGTGCTCGCCGCCTATGGCTACGGCCTGCTCGCCGTGGTGCTGATCCGCTGCGCGATCGCGAGCTTTCACGCGCGCGGCGACACGACGACGCCGATGTATGTCGCGCTCGGCGCCGTGGGCGTGAACGTCGCGCTGAAATTCGCGCTCTACCAGCCGCTCGGCGCGCAGGGGCTGGCGCTGGCCACCGCCGCAGGCGCATGGATCAATTTCCTCGCGCTCGCGCTTCTCGCCACGCGCGCCGACGCCATGCGCATCGACGCGAACACGACGCGCATCGCGCTGAGCGTGACGCTCGCCTGTCTCGTGCTGGCCTTCGTGGCCGTTTACGGCGACCGGCCGGCGGCGCAATTCGGCGCGCTGCTTGCGCCGGCTTTTCCCGCCGAAGCGCAATTGGGCGTTCTGGGTTTCGCCGGCGCGCTCGTCTATGCGGCCTGTCTGGCGGTTCTTCTGCCGGCGCTGGGCGTTTCGCTTTCGAGCCTGCGCCCGGCCGCCCGCGGCAAGCCGCAATGACGCGAGGGGCCCGCGCGCAAAGACGAAAGTCGAGCTTTGCGGCGCAGGCGCGGCGAGGCAAGTACAGGACGCCGACAGGGGCTCGCGCGGGAGCGCGCAGGAGCGCGCATGATCGCCGCCTGACATGAAGGAGACGCGCGTGCAGGCCCGGCTCTACGCCTTCGACGCTTACGGCACGCTGTTCGACGTGCATTCCGCCGTGGCCCGCCATGCGCACGAGATCGGCCCGCAGGCGGAGCGTCTCTCCGAATTGTGGCGCGCGAAACAGCTGGAATATTGCTGGGTGCGCTCGCTGGCCGGCGCCTATCGCGATTTCGCGGAGCTGACGCGCGAGGCCTTGTTCTTCGCCGCCGCGCGCTGCGGGGGCTTGAGCCCGGCGTTGCTGGGCCGGCTGCTGGCGGCCTATGAGGCGCTCGACGCCTTCGCCGACGTGCGCCCCGCTCTCGTCGCGCTCAAGGCGCGCGGGGCCTCGCTCGCCATACTTTCCAACGGATCGCCCGCCATGCTGGCCCGCGCGGTGGAGGCGGCGGGCCTCGCCGACCTGCTGGACGCGACGATCTCGGTCGACGAAATCGGCCTCTACAAGACCGCCCCGCAGGTCTACGCCCTCGCCGGCGCGCGTTTCGGCCTGCAGCCGGCGGAGGTCTCCTTCCAATCGTCCAACCGCTGGGACATCGCGGGGGCGGCGCGTTTCGGCTTCCGCACGGT
>CAIXDD010000209.1 GCA_903918155.1 uncultured Hyphomicrobiales bacterium | reverse complement strand
GTCACCGTTCTGCTCGTCGCCGGCTCGCTGAATCTCAGCGAGATCGTGCGCGCGCAGGAGTCCGCCTGGGGCGCGCTGGGCTGGTACTGGATCCCGCTCTTCCCGATGTTCGTGATCTTCTTCATCTCGGCGCTTGCCGAGACGAACCGCCCGCCCTTCGATCTGGTCGAGGCCGAATCCGAACTCGTCGCCGGCTTCATGGTGGAATATTCGTCCGTCCCCTACATGCTGTTCATGCTGGGCGAATATGTGGCCATCATGACCATGTGCGCGCTGACCGTGATCCTGTTCATGGGCGGCTGGCTTTCGCCGATCCCCTTCGCGCCGTTCACGCTCGTGCCGGGCGTGATCTGGTTCGTGCTGAAAATGACGCTGGTCTTCTTCATGTTCGCCATGGTGAAGGCCTTCGTGCCGCGTTACCGCTACGATCAATTGATGCGGCTGGGCTGGAAGGTGTTCCTTCCCATCTCGCTGTTCATGGTCGTGGCCGTGGCCGGCGTGCTGCAATATCTCCAAGTGAAGGGATTGCGCTGATGACCCTCGACCGGGCCGCACAACAGCTCTTCCTGAAGGAATTCGTCGGCGCCTTCTTCCTGTCGATGCGTTACCTCTTCAAGCCGAAGGCGACGATCAATTATCCTCACGAGAAGAACCCGCAATCGCCGCGTTTTCGCGGCGAGCACGCGCTGCGCCGCTATCCCAACGGGGAAGAACGCTGCATCGCCTGCAAATTATGCGAGGCGATCTGCCCGGCGCAGGCCATCACCATCGAGGCTGAGCCGCGCGGCAATGACGGCACGCGGCGCACGACGCGCTACGACATCGACATGGTGAAATGCATCTATTGCGGCTTCTGTCAGGAGGCCTGCCCTGTGGACGCCATCGTCGAGGGTCCAAATTATGAATTCGCGGTCGAGACCCGCGAGGAGCTTCTCTACGACAAGCAACGCCTGCTCGACAATGGCGCGCGGTGGGAGCGCGAGATCGCGCGCAACATCGCCGCCGACGCAAAATACCGCTGATGTCCGGCTCCGCTTGCGCGGAGTCCTGACCGAGGATTGAAAGATGAACGTGGCCTCCGCCTTCTTCTACCTGTTTTCGGGCCTCATGCTCGCCTCCGCCTTCATGGTGATCGCGGCGCGCAATCCCGTTCACTCGGTGCTCTTCCTGATCCTCGCTTTCGTCAACGCCTCCGGCCTGTTCATTTTGCTGGGAGCCGAATTCCTCGCCATGCTTCTGGTGGTGGTCTATGTCGGCGCCGTCGCGGTTCTCTTCCTCTTCGTCGTCATGATGCTCGATGTCGATTTCGCCGAGCTGAAGGAAGGTTTTCTGCAATATCTGCCCATCGGCGCGCTGATCGGCATCGTCGTTGCGATCGAGCTTGTTCTTGTGGTGGGCGGTTTCGCGCCCTCGCAGGCGACCCTGGGCGCCGCGCGCGCGCCGGCGCCCGCCGATGTGTCGAACACGATGGCGCTCGGCCTCGTGCTCTACACCAAGCATGTCTATTTCTTCCAGGCGGCCGGCCTTGTGCTGCTGACCGCCATGATCGGCGCCATCGTGCTCACCCTGCGCCACAAGCCCGACGTGAAGCGCCAGGACATCGACGCCCAGAACGCGCGCACGCGCAAACAGGCGGTCGAGGTCGTCAAAGTTCCCTCGCGGACCGGCGTGTGAGGAGAAAGCCATGATCGATCTCAACCATTACCTCACCGTCGCCGCGCTCCTCTTCACCATCGGCGTGTGCGGCATCATCCTCAACCGCAAGAACATCATCGTCATCCTGATGTCGGTTGAGCTGATCCTGCTTTCGGTGAACGTGAACCTCGTGGCTTTCTCGAGTTTCCTCGGCGACCTCACCGGTCAGGTGTTCTCGCTGTTCATTCTCACGGTCGCCGCCGCAGAGGCGGCCATCGGCCTTGCGATCCTGGTCACTTATTTCCGCAACCGCGGCTCCATCGCGGTTGAAGACATCAATATGATGAAGGGCTGAGCGGCATGTATAC
>CAIXDD010000208.1 GCA_903918155.1 uncultured Hyphomicrobiales bacterium | reverse complement strand
TCATCGTCTTCGCCTGCGCCCTGTCGGCGGCGACGCTTTCGCCGATCCTGCTGCTCGCCCTGTGGCCGCGCGCCGCGCAGGCCGACGCGCTGCGCGGATTTTGCGCCGGCGCGGGAATCTTCGCGCTTGCGACCGGCGCAAGCGCGGCGAACGGCGTCTCGATCCTGTCGGCGCTGGGCGTCGGCGGGCTTGCGGGATTCGCGAGCGCGCTTGTCGCAGGCTTGGCGTTCAGCCTGCGGCGCGGCGCGCAGGAGACGCGGGCGGGACGCATGTTCGTCGCCGGCGTCCTGCATGGCGAAGGCGACCTGCTCAATCGCGACGACGCGGCCTAGGGCGCCTCTTGCGTCTTGCGTTCGCCGATCAGCGCCTCCACGCTCTCTAGCCTGTCGGCGTCGCGCGCGGGCTTGTCCCAGCGAATGCGCGAGACGCGCGGAAAGCGCATCGCGACGCCGGACTTGTGCCGCGCGGACCGCTGCACGCCCTCGAAGGCGATTTCGAGAACCAGCCCGCCGGCGCGGCCCGCCTCCACCTCGCGCACGGGCCCGAAGCGATTGGTCGTGTGGTCGCGCACCCATTTGTCGAGCTGTTTCAGCTCCGCGTCGGTGAAGCCGAAATAGGCCTTGCCCACCGGCACGAGTTCGTCGCCCTCCGGCCCGTCGCGCCAGACGCCGAACGTGTAATCCGAATAGAAGGACGCGCGCTTGCCATGGCCGCGCTGGGCGTACATGAGCACCGCGTCGAGCGTGAAGGGATCGCGCTTCCATTTCCACCACAGGCCCTTGGGCCGGCCGGGGACATAGATCGAATCGAGCCGTTTCAGCATCACGCCTTCGATGGCGTCGGCCTGCGCGCAGGCGCCCGCCTGCGCAGGCTCGCGGCGCGCGCGCGCCAGCTCCGCCCAATCGGCGAAATCCACCAGCGGCGACAGGTCGAACCTTTGCGGCTTGCGCGTGGCGAGGAATCGCTCGAGCCGCGCGCGCCGCTCGGCGAAATGCAGGCCGCGCAGGTCCCGCCCGCCTTCGGCGAGCAGATCATAGGCGCGCACATGGGCCGGATAAGCGGCGATGAGCTTCGCATCGACCTTCTTGCGGTTGAGGCGCTGCTGCAGCGTCGAGAAACTCTCCACGCGCCCCGCGCGCATGACGAGCAATTCGCCATCCACCGCCGCCTCGCCGAACGCCTCGTCGCAGATCGCCTCCAGCACGTCGGGAAAGGCGGCGGAGACGTCCTCGCCGGTGCGCGAATAAAGCCGGCCGACGAGCCGGCCCGTTTCGTCGCGGCCCGTCACCGCCTGCACGCGCACGCCGTCCCATTTCCATTCGGCTGCGAAATCGGCGGGATCGAGCGCGGCGAAATCCGCCTCCTCCAGCGCATGCGCGAGCATGGCGGCGCGAAAGGGCGCGGGATCGGAGGTCACCGGCTTGTCCGCGCGCCCCTCGATCCAGGCGAAAAGATCGAGATAAGGCGGCGCGAGGCCCGGCCAGATCTCTTCGATGGCGTCGGGCTCCAGCCCGCCCAGACCGGCGAGCGCGGTCTTGGCCAGCCGCGCGGAAACGCCGATGCGCAAGCCGCCGGTGATGAGCTTCAGCAAGGCCCAGCGGCCCGTTTCGTCGAGCTGGTCGAGCAGTTCGGCGAGGGCGCGCGGCAAGCCCGCTTTCGGCGTTGCGCGCAGGATCTCCACCACGTCGCTCAGGCGCGGCGGCGGCGGCGCGTTATGGCCCGCAGGCGCCGGCGGCGCAGGCCAAAGCAGCGCGACGGTCTCCGACAGGTCGCCGACGTGGTCGTAGCTCATCGCGAACAGGGTCGCGTCCGTGCGCTCCGCGATGAGCTGGCGCACGAGCGCGGGCTTGGCGTGGCGGAACGACAGGCCGCCGGTGAGCGCGGCCAGCGCGAAGCCGCGGTCGGGATCGTCCACATGGCGAAAATAATCGGCGAGCAGGCGCAGCTTGCCATGGCGCCCATGTTCGAAGGCCAGACGATCGAGCAGTTCGGCGAAGCGGTTCATGCGGCGCCGTCTCCCGCCCCGTCCTCTTCCTCCTCGCCATATCCCATCATGTGCAGCGGGCGCGCGTCGAGCCCGACGAGCGAGGCCCAATGGATCAGCGCGTCGGCCTCGCCATGGGTGATCCACACCTGCTGGCAGCCGGTCTCGCGGATCGTCGCGCATAGATCGTCCCAATCGGCATGATCGGAGACCACGAGCGGCAGCTCGACGCCGCGCTGGCGCGCGCGGGCGCGCACGCGCATCCAGCCCGAGGCGAAGGCCGCCACCGGATCGGGAAACTTGCGCGACCATGCATCCTGAATGCTGGAGGGCGGACAGAGCACGATCTCGCCGGCGAGTTCGCCGCGGCGCGCCGCCGCGACCTTGCGCACCTCGCCCAGCGCGGCCCCCTGCGCGAGATAATAATCCGTGATCTTCTCGAGCGCGCCATGCAGATGGATGGGACGATCCCAGCCCGCCTCGCGGATCAAGGCCATCATGCGTTGCGCCTTGCCCAGCGAATAAGCGCCCACCAGATGCGCGCGTTCGGGAAACAGGCGCAGCGAGGCCATGAGCTTGTCGACCTCGCGGCGCGCGTCGGGATGGCGAAACACCGGCAGGCCGAACGTGGCTTCGCTGATGAACACGTCGCAGGGCACGACCTCGAACGGCGCGCAGGTGGGATCGCGCGCGCGCTTGTAATCGCCCGACGCCACGAACCGACAGCGCGAATCGGCGACGCGGATCTGCGCTGAGCCCAGCACATGGCCGGCGGGATGGAAGCTCACGTCCGCCTCGCCAAGGCGGATCGTCTCGCCATAGGCGGCCGTCTGGCGCGCGCCGCAAAAATCCTCGCCATAGCGCAGCGCCATGATCGCCAGCGTCTCGCGCGTGGCCAGAACCGCGCCATGGCCGCGGCGGGCGTGATCGGAATGGGCGTGCGTGATGAGGGCGCGCGGCACGGCGCGCACCGGATCGATATGGAAATCGCCCGCCGCGCAATAGAGGCCGGCGGGCGTGGGCGTGAGAAGATGCGGCGCCATGGCCCCAACATAGGCGCATGGGCGACAAAGCAAAGAGGCGCGCCCGCGCGCCCCTTGCGCAGGCGCGCGCCATTGGGCAGAAGCGCGGGATGCATTCCTCCGGAGACATTCTCGCCGACCGTCGCTTCGCCTGGGCCCTGGGGGCGGCGGGCGAGGGAGACCATGCGGGCGCGCGCGATCTGCTGGAGCAGACGCTGGAGCGGGCGCCCGGCTGGGCGCCGGCCCTGCTCGCGCTGGGCGACAGCCTGCAGGCTCTGGGCGAGAGCGCGCAGGCCGCGCAGGCCTGGGCGCGCGCGGCGAGCGCCGATCCCTCCGGGGTTCTGGGCGCGCAATTGCGCCTGGCCGCGCGCGGCCATGCGGCGGCGCCCGAGCGCGCGCCCGACGATTACGTGCGCGCTTTGTTCGACGAATACGCCGACCGTTTCGACGCGCATCTGGTCGGCGCCCTCGATTATCGCGGGCCGGAGATTTTATGCGCCGCGCTGGCGCGCGCGCGCGCCGCGCAAGATGCGCCGATGCGCTTCGCCCGCGTGATGGATCTGGGCTGCGGCACGGGGCTGATGGCGGCCGCGCTGGGGGATCGCGCGCAGGAGATCTTCGGCGCCGACCTTTCGCCGCGCATGGCGGAGGCCGCGCGGCGCACGGGCCGCTATGTTCGCGTGGAGGCCTGCGAGGCGGTCGAGGCGCTGCGCGCGCAAGACGCGGGCGCGTTCGATCTCGTGATCGCCGCCGACGTCTTCGTTTATATGGGCGATCTCGCGCCCGTCTTCCGCGAGGC
>CAIXDD010000207.1 GCA_903918155.1 uncultured Hyphomicrobiales bacterium | reverse complement strand
GCAATCATCACGACTCTGGACCTGGCGGAGCTGGATGACCTAGCGCTGGAACTGTCGCGGCGAGAGGTGGAATCCGTCGCGATCTTCTTTATGAACTCCTACGCCAACCCCGCCCATGAAGAGGCGGCGGCGATGCGCCTGCGCGCGAAGCTCCCAAACCTATACGTGACATGCAGCACGGAGCTGACGCGCGAATGGTACGAGTTCGAGCGCACCTCGACCGTTGCGGCAAATGCGTTCGTCGGCCCTCAGGTCAGCCGTTACATCCGTCATCTGGAAGCGGACATGAAGGCGCAGGGCTTCACGGGATCCCTCTTCATGATGGGATCGAACGGCGGCCTGCTTTCCGTGGAGCGCACATGCCGGCAGCCCGTCGCTCTCGTCGAGTCGGGCCCAATCGGCGGCTGTATTGGGGCGGGCGCTTATGCGGAGGCGCTCGGCTTCAAGAACGTGGTCGCCTTCGACATGGGCGGCACAACGGCCAAATGCGCGCTGGTGGAGAACGGCCGATTCACGGTTGAATCGATTTATTACGCTGGCGGCTATGTGAAGGGTTTTCCGATCAAGTCGCCGGTGATCGACATTGTGGAAGTCGGATCGGGCGGTGGGTCCATAGCATGGCTCGACGCGCAGAACCGGCTCAATGTCGGCCCGCGCAGCGCCGGCTCGACGCCAGGCCCCGTGTGCTATGGGCGCGGCGGCGAAGAACCGACGGTGACGGACGCCAATCTTGTGCTCGGCCGCTTGAACCCGGCGCGCTTTCTGGGCGGCGAGCTGGCGCTCGACGTGGAAGGCGCGGAGCGCGCGCTCGCCAGACTCGCAGAGCCTCTGGGCTTTGCAGGGCCAGACGGCGTCGCGCGAATCGCCAATGGCGTGCTCCAGCTTGCCACCGTCATTATGGCCGGCGCGATACGGCAGGTTTCTGTCGAGCACGGACTCGATCCGCGCGACTTCGTTCTGTTCTGTTATGGCGGCGGCGGACCGCTGCACGCCAGCGCGCTTGCGCGTGAATTGTCGATCCCGATCGTGGTGATCCCACCAGCTCCTGGGAATTTCTCAGCCGTCGGCATGTTGCTCGCCGATGCGCGTCTCGATCTTTCAAAAACCTTCACCGGCGTGCTCGGACCTGATGTGGAGGATGATCTTCGGTCGACCTTCGCGCAATTGGAAGCGCAAGCGCAGGTGGCGCTCGCGCGGGAATTCGGCGCGCGCGAGATCGTGTTCGAGCGTCACGCAGAAATGCGTTATCTGGGTCAGCGCCACAATATCAAAGTTCCCGTGGGCTCCGCGAACGATCTTGCGGCGATGCGCCAGGCGTTCGAGCGCGATTACAGTCGGCGCTATGGCCATTCAGACCCTGCAAAGCCGGCGGAACTGCAAGCCCTGCATGTCTCCGCTTTCGCGCGCCAAGAGCGCCCGCAACTCGACCAATTACCGCTCATCGCGCGCGGCGAGGCGTCGGAGCCCGGCGAACGCAAAGTCTATTTCGCCGAAAACGGCGGCTTTCTGTCGGCGAAAGTGTTTGAACGCGCGCAATTGCCGCTCGGCTTCGCCTGCGCGGGCCCTGCGGTCATCGAAGAATATGGCTCGACCACCTTGATTGGCCCGCATGACCGTTTCGAAATCGGACCGCTTCACGAAATTCGCATTCATTGCGACGTCGCGAGCAAGGGCTGAACTGGACCCAAGATGGCGGACAAGATGAAACAAGACGAGCTTGATCCGATTTCGCTGGCGGTCATCCGATATGGGCTGATCTCCATCACGAACCAGATCGACGCCAATATCAAGCGCACGGCATTTAGCCCCTATATCTATGAGTATAATGACTTTGCGGTCGGACTCACAGATCCTGACGGCCAGCTTGTGGCGCAATGCACGGGCGGCATGCCGCCGTTCGTGGCCGACAGCGTCGGCGCCGCCGTGCGCGACGGCCTGCAAATCTACGGGCGCGCGAATCTCAATCCCGGCGACGTGGTCGTATGCAACCATGCCGCCGTGCAGGGCCAGCACCTCAACAATGCAGTGATGTACACGCCGATCCATGAAGAGCCCGACGGCGGCGCGCTCGTGGGCTTCTTCGCCATCAACGTCCACTGGATCGATATCGGCGGAAGCGTACCGCGGTCGACGGACATTTTTATGGAAGGCCTGCAATTGCGCTCGATCAAATTATGGTCGCGCGGCAAGCCGGTCGAGG
>CAIXDD010000206.1 GCA_903918155.1 uncultured Hyphomicrobiales bacterium | reverse complement strand
CGCATGTTGTTCCTCGCCGCGCCGGGCCGCGGCGCGACGGGCGGCGATCCCGCTCACGAGACCTGACCTCGCCCCATCGGACCCGCCGCAACGGCGCCTTGACCTTCAAGTCCTTCAGGCGCATCACCTTCCCCTGAATAGGGGCTCAAATGCTTCTGGCGATTTCCTTTCCCGAGATTGATCCCGTTCTGGTCGCATTCGGCCCCGTGGCGATCCGCTGGTACGCCCTCGCCTATATCGCCGGGCTTTTGGGCGGCTGGGCGCTCGCCCGCAGGCTCGTGGCGCAGCCGGCCCTTTGGGGCGAGGTCGTCCCGCCCGCGAAAGAGAGCCTCGACGATCTTCTCGTCCATGCGGCTTTCGGCGTCATTCTGGGCGGGCGGCTGGGCTATGCGCTCTTTTATAATCCGGAGGTCTTCCTCGCCAATCCGCTGGAGATCTTCATGCTCTGGCAGGGCGGCATGTCCTTCCATGGCGGGCTCGCCGGCGCGGCGCTCGGCCTGTGGCTGTTCGCGCGCAGGAACGGCCTGCGCCCGCTCGCGGTCGCCGATCTATGCGCGGTCGCGGCGCCGATCGGCATTTTCCTTGGCCGGCTCGCCAATTTCATCAAGCCGGAATTGTGGGGCCGGCCCAGCGACGTCGCCTGGGCCATCGTCTTTCCCGGCGCCGGCCCGCTGCCCCGCCATCCCAGCCAGCTTTACGAGGCCGCGCTCGAAGGGCTCGTCCTGTTCGCCGTTCTGATGCTTGTCGTGCGCGCGGGCGGCCTGCGCCGCACGGGCCTGATCACGGGCCTTTTCGGCGCCGGCTACGGGCTCGCGCGCATCCTGTGCGAATTCTTCCGCGAGCCGGACCCGCAACTGGGATTCCTGTTCGGCGGCGCGACCATGGGCATGCTCCTGTCGGCGCCGCTCCTTCTCGCCGGCGCCGCGCTGGCCGCGCGCGCCCTGCGCGCCAGCGCGCCTGAGCTGCGCCCGACGAGGGATGCGCGCTCATGACCCTGCTCGCCGAGGAGATCCGCGTCATCATCGAAACGGAAGGGCCGATGCCCTTCGACCGTTTCATGGAATTGTGCCTGTGCCATCCCCGGCACGGATATTACCTCACGCGCGATCCCTTCGGCGTCGACGGCGATTTCGTGACGGCGCCGGAAATCTCGCAGGTCTTCGGCGAATTGCTCGGCCTGTGGGCCGCGCATATGTGGAGCGTGATGGGGCGGCCTGAGCGCGTGCGTCTGGTGGAGCTGGGGCCCGGTCGCGGCACGCTGATGAGCGACGCCCTGCGCGCCTGCCGCGTGGCGCCGGAGTTTCTCGCCGCGCTCGACGTGCACATGATCGAGACGAGCCCGGTCCTGCGCGACCGCCAGCGCGAGACCCTGGCGCAGGAGCAGGTTCCCGTCTCCTGGGCGCCCAGTTTCGATCTCGTGCCCGACGGGCCCCTGATCGTGCTCGCCAATGAATTTTTCGACGCGCTGCCCGTGCGCCATTTCGTGCGCGCGGAGGAGGGCTGGTGCGAAAAGCTGATCGGCAATGGCGCGGACGGCCGCCTCTACGCCGGCATTGCGGCGAGCCCCGAACCGCTGATCCGCGCCGACGCGCCCGTGGGCTCGGTGCTGGAGATCGGCGCGGCGAGCCATCAATATATGGCGCGCGTGGCGCGGCGGATCACCGATTTCGGCGGCGCGGCGCTCGTCGTCGATTACGGCCACGCGCAAACCGCGCTGGGCGAGACGGTGCAGGCGCTCTGGCGCCATCAGCCCATCGACCCGCTGGAGGCGCCGGGCGAATGCGACGTCACCGCCCATGTGGATTTCGCCTCGCTGGCGCGCGCGGCCGAAGCGAGCGGCGCCAATGTCTGGGGCCCCACGACGCAGGCGCAATTCGTCACCGAGATCGGCGCCCTGCAACGCGCCGAAGCGCTGAAGCGGCGCGCCACGCCGACGCAGGCCGCCGATATCGACAGCGGCGTCGCGCGCCTTCTCGCCACGGCGCCGGAAGCCGGCGCGGGCGGACGCATGGCGCCGGGCATGGGCGCCCTGTTCAAGGCGCTCGCCGTCACGAGCTACGGGCTGGAACGCCCGCCGGGCTTCGACCAGCCGCGGCGGGACGCAGGCGGCGTCGCCCCGTGAGCGGCGAACAGGCCGAATGCGCGGGCGGCGCGGCTTTGCGCGCGCCGCTTCTGGAGGCGGCGGGCGTGCGCCATGCGTTCTTCACCCGGCGGGGCGGCGTGAGCGAAGGGATTTACGCCACGCTCAACGGCGGGGCCGGCTCAGCGGATTCGCCGGCGGCGGTCGGCGAGAACAAGCGCCGCATGGCCCGCGCGCTCGCCGTCGAGCCCGAGGATCTTCTGATCCCCTATCAAATCCATTCCGCCGAAGCCGTGAGCGTCTCGACGCGCTGGAGCGAGCGCCCGCGCTGCGACGGCGCGGCCACGCGCACGCGCGGCCTCGCGCTCGGCGTCACCGGCGCGGATTGCGGCGTCGCCTTGTTCTGCGATCCCGACGCGGGCGTGATCGGCGCCGCCCATGCGGGCTGGAAAGGCGCGCTCGAGGGCGTGCTGGAGTCGACGCTGGCGCGCATGGAGGATCTGGGCGCGACGCGATCGGCGATCCGCGTCGCCCTTGGCCCGACCATCGCGCAGGACTCCTATGAAGTGGGCCCCGAATTCCGCGACCGTTTCGCCGCCGCCGACGCGGACAGCGTCCGCTTCTTTCGTCCCGGCGCGGGCGCGCGCGCCCATTTCGACCTGCCGGGCTATATCGGCGCGCGGCTGGCGCGGGCGGGCGTCGGCGCCTTCGAAAATCTCGGCCTCGACACTTACGCCGACGAGACGCGCTTCTATTCCTTCCGGCGCGCGACCCATCGCAAGGAGCCCGATTTCGGGCGCCTCGTCGCCGCCATCGCCCTGTCCTGAGCCGCGAAAGCCGCGCAGCCCTTGCGCCGGCGGGCTTTGCGGGCCATCTCTAGTGCTGCAACCGGAACCGGACCCATGCCACAGACCCGCAATCCCTTTCTCAACGACGTCACGCGCCTGATGACGGACGCCGCCGGGCTCGCCCAAGGCGCGCGGCGGGAGATCGAGGCCATGGTGCGCCATCAGATGCTGCGCCTGCTGGACGGCATGGACCTCGTGCGGCGCGAGGAATTCGAGGCCGTGCGGGAAATGGCGATTCGCGCCCGCGATGAGAACGACCGCCTCGCCGCCCGCCTCGCCGAACTCGAAACCAGACTGGCCGACAAGGCCTGATCCCGCCCGCGCTGCGACAAATCGACTCGGACGCATCGCGCATCTGTGGACGGGCGCCCGGCGCCTGTGGACGCCATTGGGCGAATACGACACTCTCCCGGCCGACGAAGATCGTCTTGTGAGTCGCTAGCTGCCTGATTCGTCGCATTGAATCGCAGCGGTGGCGCAAGGGGCGCGCTTCGCGGGAAAGGTTGCCGCAAACCTTCGCCCGTTCACGTCAGGCGCAGGTAAATGACATTCACCGCCACCGATCCGGGCCGCTCCGAACATCCTGTCGACGTCGTCGAACGGATCGCCAGCCTCAAGTCCTGGATTTTCGCGCGCGAAGGCGACGACGAGATTTCGATCACCGTCACAGGCGGTTGGACCGATTACCAAATCTCCTTCACCTGGCTTGAGGACGTCGAGGCGCTGCATCTGGCCTGCGCCTTCGACCTCAAGCTGAACGAACGCCGCCGCGGCGAAGTGATGAGCCTCATCTCGCTCATCAACGAACAGATGTGGGTCGGCCATTTCGGCCTGTGGGAGGACGAAGGCGTGGTCCTGTTCCGCCACACGCTCCTGCTCACCGGCGGCGTCGAGCCGACGCTCGATCAATGCGAGGCCGCCCTGCAGGCTGGCGTGAACGCCTGCGAGCGCTATTTTCAGGCCTTCAACTTCGTATTATGGGCGGGCAAGTCGGCGCCCGAGGCGCTGACGACCGCTTTGTTCGAGACCGCCGGAGAAGCATGAGCGCGCAAGCCGTGTCCGCCATTTCCGCCGTCGCTCCGCGTTCGCTCGTTCTGGTCGGCGCCGGCCGCATGGGCGGGGCGATGCTGCGCGGCTGGCTGGCGCTGGGCGTGCCGGCGGCCGCGGTCACGATCATCGAACCTTTTCCCTCCGACGATCTGACCCGCCTGTGCGCCGCCGCCGGCGCCGCGCTGAATCCCGCCAGCCCGCCGGCGGCGCCCGAGGCGCTGGTCCTCGCCGTCAAGCCGCAAACGCTGGACGCCGCCGCCCCGCAGATCGCGCCCCTCGTGGGACCGCAGACGCTGGTCCTGTCCATCATGGCCGGCAAGACCGTCGCGAATATCGTCGCCCGGCTGCCGCAGGCGCGCGCGCTCGTGCGCGCCATGCCCAACACGCCCGCCGCCGTGGGCCGCGGCGTCACGGGCGCCTATGCGGGCGCGGACGTCTCGTCCGCCCAGCGCGCCATGGCCGACGCGCTTCTGGGCGCCATCGGCCAGGTGGTCTGGGTGGAGTCCGAGGCGCTGATCGATTCCGTCACCGCCGTCTCCGGCTCCGGCCCGGCCTATGTCTTTCTGCTGGCCGAATGTCTGGCGCAGGCGGGCGAAAAGGCGGGACTGCCGCGCGAGACCGCCGAACGGCTGGCGCGCGCCACGGTGGAGGGCGCGGGCGAATTGCTGTTTCGCGACGCGGCGACCAGCCCCGCCCAATTGCGCGTCAACGTGACCTCGCCCGGCGGCACGACCGCCGCCGCCCTCGAGGTGCTGATGGGACCGCAGGGTCTCGCGCCCCTGATGGAGGCCGCCGTAGAGGCCGCCCGGCGCCGCGCAGGCGAATTGTCGGGCTGATTGGCCCGCACGCTTTGATTTCCGCGCCCGGACGCCTAGATTCCCTGAACATTCCTCCCCACAGGAGACGGACATGGCCGACGCGTCGAGCAGCCCTCACGATCCCCGCGCCCTCATCGTCGAGGCGCTGATGGCGCTCGCCGGCGAACGGCGCTGGGAGGACGTGACGATCTCCGACGTCGCCGCCCGCGCCGGCCTCAGCCTGTCGCAATTCCGCGATTGCTTCCCCTCCAAGGGGGCGGCGCTGGCCGGCTTCTCGCGCAGGATCGACAAGCTGGTGCTGGACGGCGCGACCGGCGAATTGGGCGAAGAAAGCCCGCGCGACCGCCTGTTCGACGTGCTCATGCGCCGTCTCGACGCGATGGCCCCCTATAAGGAAGGCGTGCGCGGGATCGCGGAATGGGCGCGCCGCGACCCGGTGAGCGCGGTGGCGCTCAATGGCGTGGCGCTGAATTCCATGCGCTTCATGCTGGAGGCCGCCGGCCTCGACAGCGAGGGCCCGCTCGGCGCCGTGAAGCTGCAGGGCCTCGTGCTCGCCTGGGGCCGCGTGCTCGACGTCTGGCTGCTGGACGAAGAACCCGGCCTCGACCGCACCATGGCGGCGCTCGACGCCGAACTGGCGCGCGGCGGCCGCATTCTCGCGCGCCTCGACGACGCCTGGCGCATCTCGGGCCCGCTGCGCGCCATCGGCCGCGCGGTCATGGCGGGGGGCGGGCGGCGGCGCTCCTCCTTCGACGAGCGCATCCGCGAACGCTGGGACGAGCCGCCCCATCACGAGCCGCCACATCATGAGCGCGCGCATGAGCGAGCGCATGGGCGCGACGTCGCCTAGCGGGGCGCCCGCGCGTCAGCCGCGAAAATAATCATAGACGAGTTTCGCCGTGGCGGCGTTGACGCCGGGCGTCTTTTCGAGATCGGCGAGCGCGGCGCGCGAGATCGCCTTCGCGGTTCCGAAGGCTTGCAGCAGGGCGCGTTTGCGCGCGGGCCCGACGCCGGGAATGTCGTCGAGCGGGCTCTTCACGAAGTCCTTCTTGCGCCGCGCGCGATGCGTGCCGATCGCGAAACGATGCGCCTCATCGCGCAGGCGCTGCACGAAATAAAGCGCAGGATCGCGCGGGGCGAGCTTGAAGGGCGTGCGCCCGTCCACGAAAAAGGTCTCGCGCCCCGCCTCGCGATCGGCGCCCTTGGCCACGCCCACCACCGTCACGCCCTCCACGCCGAGATCGGCGAGCGCCTG
>CAIXDD010000205.1 GCA_903918155.1 uncultured Hyphomicrobiales bacterium | reverse complement strand
GGACCACTATTGCTTCATCTTCGATTTCGACGCCTTATGGGATGCTGCGCATAGCCTGAGCGCGCGGCGGCGCCGGACTTATTCAAAAAGCGACACTCCCGTTCCTTTGGACGAGCCTTTCCGCGAATATCCGAACGAAACCGTGGCTTGACGCGCGCCCCTCGTCCAATAAGCTCAAGCGAAAAGCCGGCGATCGTCCCGGTGCATTCTGGGAGGGCGAACGTGCTACGCAAGGAAGAAAACGACCTTCTCACGCGCGTGGGGCCGGGCGCGCCCTGCGGCGATCTGCTGCGCCGCTATTGGTGGCCGGTGACCTGCAGCGACTATCTCGGCAAACGGCCGATGCGGATCAGGCTGTTGGGCGAAGACTTCGTGCTCTTCCGCAAGTCCGACGGCGTGCTGGGTTTCCTCGACCTGCATTGCACGCACCGCGGCGCCTCGCTCGAATTCGGCCGCGTCGAGGCGCAGGGCCTGCGCTGCTGCTACCACGGCTGGCTTTATGACGAACGCGGGCGCTGTCAGGACCAGATGTGCGAACCCAACGGCGGCGAACATCGCGAAAATTATCGTCAGGGCGCCTATCCCGTCCTCGAGAAATCGGGACTGATCTTCGTCTATATCGGGCCCGGCGACGCGCCGCCCTTCCCAAAATGGGACGTGCTGTTCAATGATAAATCCAGCAAGGTCGTGCAGGGCCGCGACGCCCACGGCAACTGGCTGCAACGCGCGGAGAACATGCTCGACGCGCTGCACGTGATGTGCTTGCACGCGAGCCTCTATCCCGAACTCGCCGCGCAGCGTCCCAATCATCTCGAGTTCAACGAGACCTGGTACGGGATCGAGATGAAGCTCGATTATCCAGGCGGCGTGCGCGACAAGCACCATTACATGTTCCCGGCGATGAACCGCATTCAGGTTTGCCGCGTGGGCCAGCGTCCGCACCAGTTCATCCAATGGGTCGTGCCCCATGACGACGAACATTGCACCACGTTCCAGATCTGGGCGACGGAGGGCGACGAACCGCCGTACACCACCACCACAGGCGCGTTCCAAAAGACCACGCCCGGCGACTTCCGTCGCGTGGAGGACGATTGGTGGGGCTTGTGGGAGCGCGATCAGGACGACGCGGCCATAGAGAGTCAGGGCGTCATCGCCGACCGCACGCGCGAACATCTGGCGACCTGCGATCTCGGAATCGTGAAAATGCGGCGCATGTTGCTGCGCTCCATCGACGCCGTGAAGAAGAGCGAAGAGCCCGCTGCGCGCATTCCGCCCAACGACGACGTGATTGAGCTTGAAAGCTACAAAACCATGGTCGGCGACACGCCTCACGCGGTGCGCCAGCCCAAGGAAGGGGAACGCCTGCAGATCATCGCGCCCTACGACCTTTAAACAAAGACAGACTGGGGAGGACCACATGAACACGCACATTCGCGCGCTGCTCGGCGGCGCATTGGCGGCCATGGCCGGCGCCCTCGCCGCGACGCCGGCCCTCGCGCAACAGGATTATCCCAACCGCGCGATCCGCGTGATCCACGGCTATCCTGTGGGCGGCGGCGCCGACATCCTCGGCCGCAAGTTCATCTCCAAAATGCAGGAAGCCTCCGGCAAGACATTCGTCATGGACAACAAGCCCGGCAACGCCGGCAATATCGCCGTAGGCCTCGGCGCCACCGCGAAGCCAGACGGCTACACGCTGGTCATCGGCTCAAGCTCCAACATGGTCGGCGCGAAATATTTCTATAAGGACGTCAACTTCGATCCCGTGAAGGACTTCACGCCCATCGGCTCCTTCCTTGAAGGCTCGTTCGTGCTCGTGGTGAGCGCGCAGACGCCGTTCAACGACCTCAAGGGCTTCACCGCATGGATGAAGGAACGCCAGCGCGCGAAATTCGCTTATTCCAACCAGCTCGGCCAGCTGGCCGGCGAATATCTGAAAGCGCGCCTCGGCGTCTCCGCCGAACAGGTCGCCTATAAATCCGCGCCCGAAGCCTATCCCGACGTGCAGAGCGGACTCGTCGACTTCATGGTCGCCGACGGCACGACCTCCGCCAAACTCGTGCAAAACGGCAATCTGAAGGCGATCGCCATGATGACCGGCCAGCGCCATCCCGCTTTCGCGCAGACGCCCACGATGAGAGAGCTTGGATACGACGACGCGGACTTTTCGACCTGGTGGGCGCTCTATACGCCCGCCGGCGTCGATCCCGCCATCCGAGCCAAGCTCGAAGGCTGGCTGAAACAGGCGGCCAACGATCCTGAAGTCGCGGAGTTTTACCACAGCACGGGCAATATGGTGCTCTTCGACCAGCCGGACGCCGTGCGCGCGCGCATTGAGCGCGAAATCGCGCGCTGGGCACCGCTTGTGAAAGCGGCGGGCATCACGCCGCAATAAGCGGCGGATTTCCTACGCAACGACGAAAGCGGCGCAAGAGACGACGACGCATGAAATCGCTGAAGCCGCGAAGATGAAAATGGACATCAGCCCCACGCGCGGCGAAGAAACGCAGAAAGTGGCGGAAGCCATCGTCGCCGCCTCCCCCGCCGTGCTCGCGCGCGCAAAAGTCATTCTGGAAGGCACGGGCAAATAGAGGCTCGAAACAGCGGCAGGCCAGCTGGAACTAGGAGGCGATGATGCGCAACATCCAATGTGCAAGCCTGATCACACGCCTGTGCGTCGCAGTACTCGCAGCCTCCTGCGTCTATGCGCCCGCCAAGGCGCAGAGCGCGCCGCCCTTCTACAAGGACAAACAGGTGCAGGTCGTCGTCGGAACGAACGCCGGCGTCGGTTATGATCTTTATGCACGCCTGCTCGTCGCTCATCTCAGCCCCCACATTCCAGGCGAGCCCAGCTTCGTCGTGCGCAATATGATCGGCGCTGGCGGTCTGCGCGCCGCGGAATTCGTCGCGCGCATCGCTCCGCAGGATGGGCTCACGATCGGCTCGATCGGCCGGGGCCTGCCGTTCGAAGCCATGCTGGGCCAGAACGAGATCAACATCGATCCCTCGAAGCTCTCCTGGCTCGGCAGCATGAACCGCGAGGTCGCCGTCGCCTTTTCTTGGCATAACTCGAAGGTGAAAACCTTCGCCGACCTCCAGGAGACGGAATTGCTGACGCCAGGAACGGGCGCGGGCGCGGATTCCGAAATCATGCCGCTCGCCTTCAACAGCCTTACGGGCGCGCGCTTCAAACTCATCAAGGGCTACAAGGGTACATCCGAGGCTGCGCTGGCCGTAGAGCGCGGCGAACTGGACGGCATCGCCTATTGGTCGCTCGGCTCCCTCGCCACGCTGCATCGGCACTGGATCGACAAGAAACTCATCAACATTCTGTTTCACACCGGCGTCGGCCCGCAGGCCGCTCTGCCCGGCGCGCCAAGCATTCGCGACTTCGCCCGCGACCCCATCGACCGCGCGGCGCTGGAATTCATCCTTGCGCGCGAGGCGTTGGGGCGCCCGTTCTTCACCGCGCCTGCGGCCCCTGCGGAGCGCGTCGCCATCCTGCGCAAGGGCTTCGCGGACGCCATGCGCGATCCCGATCTGATCAAAGACGCGGCCGCGCGCAAACTCGAGATCAGTCTTGTGTCGGGAGAAGACATTGACGCGCTTCTGGCTCGCGCGCGCAATGCGGAGCATGCGACATTTGCGCGAGTGATTCGCGCACTTAATCGCTGAAGAACCCTAAAATGTTTATGTCCGTGTCACCCTGATTTGCCTCAATGGACCAATTCGCGAAAACTGCTGCGCTTTAAACACATCGATCGTCGGGATGCGACATGACCACGCGGCCCAAACAAAAAGATCATGGTATCGAGCGCGACCTCTGCCCTGGTGAACGAAGCCGGCCCATCTACGAGATCCAGAAGCTCCTCGGTCACGCCAATATCTCCACCACCGAGCGCTACGCCCACCTCTCCCAGCAGACGCTGGCGGAGGGTGCGGCGAAGGTGGATGAGCAGTTTGCGTTCAAATAGAACCGGCCGACATATTGATCGCAATACCCGCGCTATGGCGTTTGGAGGTTCCATGATGAAAAGCAAAGACAAAGAAAAGCGCGACGTAGAATTGCCGCCCCGCAGGCCAAAAATGCCTCCTAAGCCCGAACCGCAGCCTAAAGATAAAGAGAAGTAGCCCCTCACTACTCTATGAGCAGACCGCATAGCCCCCGCCAGGCGGGCCACACATAGCAACCTATATATCAAGCTTATGCAGGTGCGGCCCTAAGCCCGCAAACTCGAGCAAATCGTAATAGCGACGCGCCCAAGACAAAACCAAATCTGTTCTGCCCCGTATCATAACTAGGATATTCAAGGGGACAGGGGCGGCAATGAACAAGCTCGTAACTCTCGCTTTGGCGCTCGCGATACCCACGGCGGCCTCCGCGCAATCTGTTTGGATGCACAATCGCTCAGAAATGCTACTCGAGACGAATGGCGGCAATCTTATCATCTCCTACCTGACGCCACGCGAGGGCCTCTCCGCCCAACCCGGCGATTACGTCGTCTATGGATCTTTTGACGACAATGCCCGCAAAAACGGAGTTAGCGGCATAGCCCGTGTCTTCAGCGCAAAATGCGGGGGCGCCGGCTATGAGGTAAGCGGCGAAATATTCGATGATAAGAAAACGATCACCCTGATCGGCGATGCGCCGATCCGTGATGCAAACTGCCGCATAACCCGCTTCAGGTCCGACAAACTCGTCTTCACGTATAGTCGGGATCGCGGAGAACTGCATTCATCCTTCATCGGTGAATGGAGCGCCAACAAATCAACCTGCGATGAGAATGAATCTCAAGAAGGACCAATCCTCACAAGTATAACGCCGAGAGGGCTGGGATTCTACGAAACTTACTGCGCGTTCTCACAAATTCGCGGGACCGCAAATCAGATCGCCGTCAGCATGACGTGCTCT
>CAIXDD010000204.1 GCA_903918155.1 uncultured Hyphomicrobiales bacterium | reverse complement strand
CGGGCTATCCTTTGCGCGAATACGCCGGCCTGCTGTTCGCTTATATGGGCGAGGGCGAGGCGCCTGCGTTCGACCTGCCCCGCAAGGACGTGCTCGAACAGGACGGCGCCCTGATCATAGCGCGCACGGAAAAATGGCCCTGCAATTGGTTTCAGCTCGTGGAGAACTCGCTCGACGCCGTGCATGTGAGCTTCGTGCATCACGCCGGGCGAGTCGGGCCGTTCGGCGAGGCCGTCTCCGCCGCCATTCCGTCGCTGGATTATCATGAGACCGACGCCGGCATTCGGCAGATCGCGACGCGCGGACCCGGCAATGTGCGCATCAGCGACTGGACGTTCCCGAATTACAACCACATCGTCATTCCCGGCAATGTTGGTCCGTCATGGATCGACACCTGCGTCTGGCGCGTGCCCATCGACGAAACGACCACGCTGCGCATCGGCGTCTATGCGATGAATTCGCCGGAAGAGGCAAGGAAAGAGCGCTTCCGCGCCTATATGGATGAATTCGGCGGATATGATCCGGCTGATCATCACGACGATCTTTTCCAGCGGCGTCTTTATCCGGAAGATCGCTTGATCCAGCTCACGTCGGCGCAGGATTACGTCGCCGCGCTCGGGCAGGGCGCAGCGCCTGACCGCGCGGCGGAACGGCTGGGCAAGTCCGATCTGGGCATCGTCACCTTGCGCCGCATTTTCTGGCGCGAGCTGGACGCCTTGCGCGCCGGCGGAACGCCCAAGCGCTGGCGCCGTCTGGAGGCGCTCGGCGATTTGCCTATCCAGAGCGCGGACGCCTCGTAAGTTAAAAGCCGCAGGCGCGCGCGGCGATCTTCGCCGCCTCAGCCTCGCCGGCTTGCGCGCCGCGCCACGCGATGTGCCCATCGGGACGCACAAGCGCAAGAGCGCATCCATAGTCGCGCGAAAGCGTCGTCGACGATGCGTCATGCGTCTTGAGGGGCGCGCCGAGCCTTTCCATCGCCGTTTCGAGCGGAGATGCATCCGCCCCCGGACTGAGCTTCAAAATCGTGAAATGCGGGCCGAACAGGTCCAGACTCGAGCGACCCGGCGAGATCCAGGCGTGGGGCGCCCGTGCGCCAGGGCGTGCGAGCGGGGCGGCCTGCGCCGCGTTCTCGTCGTCGGGCAGGCAGATTCCGGATGTTTCATAGACGTAATGCAGCTTCACGAATTCAGGCGTGGAGAATTTGGCTAGATCATCCCGCCAGTTTTGCGTTTCCGCATGCGCGGTCCTCGGAGGGATCGCGCGGAGCGCGTCGAAAGCCCGCGTCGAAAGGGAGACGTTGCGCAAGGCGAGCGGCTTGCGCTCCTGCTCATAGCTTGCAAGCAAGACATGGCCTCCCCATCCCTGCAAGGCGGCGGCGATCTTCCAGCCGAGGTTCACCGCGTCTTCGAGGCCCGTCGCCATGCCGAGCCCGCTTGTGGGCGAACATTGATGCGCGCTGTCGCCGGCGAGAAAGACGCGTCCTGCGCCATAGGTGCGGGCGACGTAATCCCGCCGCCGCCAGGTCGACGCGTCGATGACGCGCACGGGAATGTCGGCCCCGAAGGCGCGTCGCAGATAATCCTCCGCAGGGCGGGGCGCATCAGGCTCGTCGAAGACGGTGAGCCGCCAGAGCCGGTCCCCATCGATGGGTATCAGCTCGCTCCAGCATCCGCCGTCGTCGATCATGCGATAAATGCGCGCCCAGCCCTTCGCGTGGCGGGAGACGAGGTCGCGGCATTCGAAAAACACATTGACGCTCTGGGCGAGATCGCCCCGTCCATCAAGCGCTATATTCAGTTTCTCGCGCACCAGTCCGGCGGCGCCGTCGCACGCCGCGAGAATGCGACAGCGCATCTCGAACCGTTCATGGTCGCGTTCGATCGTCGCGCGGACGCCGTCTTCGTCCTCCGCGAAATCGACGACTTGGGCCTGATACAGGAGCGAGGCTTTGCTTTCGCGCGCCACGCGCTCTTTCAGCATCGGATCGAAATAGAGTTGCGGACAATGGGTCGCCACTTCCGGGCTTGGCGCGGTTATGCGCTGTTCGCGATAGCAGGGGGTGGGCCAGCGGGCGATCTCTGCGCCGGTCAGCGATTCGGCATAGACGAAATCAAGACGCCGATCTTCGTCCCAGACCTTGTTGCGCACCTGCGGCGCGATTCCCCAGCGGCGGCAAAACTCCATGTTCCGCGCGGAGACCATCGTCGTCTTGGGAACATGGAT
>CAIXDD010000203.1 GCA_903918155.1 uncultured Hyphomicrobiales bacterium | reverse complement strand
GGCAGCATGCCGCCGGGGAACACGTAATGCTGGATGAAATCGGTGGCGCGCCGGTATTCGGCGAACCGATCCTGCGCGATCGTGATGTCCTGCAGCACGGCTTCGCCGCCCGGCTTCAGCCGGTCGCGCAGCGCGCCGAAATAGACGGGCCAATATTTTTCGCCGACCGCCTCGATCATTTCGATGGACACGATGCGGTCGTAGGCGCCGCCCGCGTCGCGATAATCTTCAAGCCGCAGGTCGATCTGCGCGCCGAGCCCTTCGCGCCTTGCTCGCGCGCGCGCATGAGCAAGCTGCGCGGGCGACAAGGAGAGGCCCGTCACCTGCGCGCCCTTGCGCGCCAGCGCGCAGGCGAGCGCGCCCCAGCCGCAGCCGATTTCGAGAACGGATTGTCCCTCGCCCGCCCCCAGAAGATCGGCGATGCGCGCGATCTTCACCGCCTGCGCCTCTTCGAGGCTCTCGCGCCCGGTGAGATAGAGCGCGGAGGAATAGGTCATCGTCTCGTCGAGCCAATGGCCGTAAAATTCATTGCCGAGATCGTAATGCGCCTCGATGTTGCGGCGACTGCCGCTGCGCGTGTTGGCGCGCGCGCCATGACGCAGGCGCTTGATCCAGCGCAGCGCCGCCGCGCCGCCGATCGACGTCTCAAGATCCGCATTGCGCGCGGCGAGTTCGATCAGCGCCGTGAGATCGGACGAAGACCATTCGCCGTCCATATAGCTTTCCGCGAATCCGATATGCCCGCCCAGAAGCAGCCGGCGCACGGCGCGCCAGTCATGCAGCTCGAACTCGGCCTGCGGGCCCGCCGACGCGCCTTCGAAGACCAGCCTCGCGCCGCCGGGCGTGCGCACGACGAGCCGCCCGTGACGCACGCGCCGCAGCGCCCGCGAGAGCAGGCCGGCCATCAGGGCTTCAAAGCCGGTGGGCGCGGATTCGTCGTTGCGCGCGTCCCGATCGGTGTTCATCGACATAGAGTCAGCCTCGCCGTTCGGCGCGCGGGACGTGAGTGACGGGGGGCTGCGGCGGACTGGGCCTGTCGCGAAGCTTCAGCCCCTTGAGCCAAAGCTTCAGCGCCTCCCAGTGAATGCCTCCGATCACTTTCAGTCCCAGTAAGGGATACTTGACACATGCACGCAAGATTGACCAATCGTCAAGCTGAAACTGTCCAGCGATTTGGACAGCCACAAGAAGCGGCCCCTCCCGATCCGCCACCGCGATCCCCACCAGAACCTCGCCGTCGGGCGGGCGGATGCGGAAGTCGTAGGTCAGGTCCATATCGTTGAACGGCGACACATAGAACCGCTTGGCGCAGCAGGCGCGCACGAGCTGGCCGTTCGCCGCGCCCGACATGACGTAAGAATGGCGCTCGCCGAATGTGTTGTTCACTTCCGCCACCACCGCCGACAAGGCGCCGTCGCGCGCATGAACGAAGAAGACGTTCAGCGGATTGAAAGCGTAGCCCAGAAAGCGGGGCATGGTGAGCAGGCGCACCGGCCCGCCCGCCTCGAAACCCGCCTCGCGCGCCGCCCGCTCCACCTGGGCCTTCAAGGGTTCGTCGCCGCCGAAGCCATAGTCGGACGCGCGAAAGGACAGCAGGTTGAACCGCTCGCAGGAAAACAGCCGCAGGCGAGCGTGCAAGAGCGGCAATTCGTCAAGATCGAGCAGAAGCGAGAACACGCCATAGCGCAGCCGATGGCGCCGCGGCTTCAGCCGACGATGCATCACCGAGCCGACATAGAGCGCGGACGCGAAACCCATCAGGCGAACTCCCCGGCGGGGGCGACCTCCGGCGGCGGACCGACGAAGATGCGCCCGGATTCCTCGGCGACGCTCCAGGGACGGCGCAGGCCGCCCAAAGCCTCGGCCACGGCGAGCCCCGCCTGCAATCCGTCCTCGTGGAAACCCGCGCCCATCCATGCGCCGCAGAACCAGGTGCGCCGCACGCCTTGCAGCGACCAGACCTGCGGCTGGGCCGCCACCGCCGCGTCGTCGAACAGCGGATGTTCGTAAATCTCTTCGCGATGAATGAGGTCCTCGCGCGGCGCGCGCGCGGGATTGAGCGTGACGAACACATCCGGCGCGCCGGGCAAGGATTGCAGGCGGTTCATCCAATAGGTCACCGACGGCGGCTCGCACGACAGCGCCCCGCCCTGGGCGAGATAATTCCAGCTCGACCAGACGGCGCGACGACGGGGCATCAAGGCCGCGTCGCGATGAAGATAGGTGCGGTTGCGCGTATATTGAAATGCGCCGAGCACGCGGCGCTCGCGTTCGTCGGCGTCGACGAGCAGCCGCAGGGATTGGTCGGCGTGGCTGGCGAGCACCACATGATCGAAGCGCTGCGACGCGCCCGCGCAATCGCGGATCGTCACGCCGTCCTGCGCGCGGCGGATCTCCTGCGCGGCGCAGGACAGGCGCACGTCCGGCCCCAGCTCTTGCGCGAGCTTGCTCACATAGCTGCGGCTGCCGCCGTTGATCGTGCGCCATTGCGGGCGCTGGCCCAATTCGAGCAGGCCGTGATTGTCGCAGAACCGGATGAAGGCCGCCGCCGGATAATCGGCCACGCGGCCGGCCGGCGTCGACCAGATCGCGGCCGCCATCGGATAGAGATGATCTTCGCGGAAGGCGCGCGAATAGGCGCCCGCGTCGAGATAATCGCCCAGCGTGCGCGCGCCCAAAAGCTCCAGCCCGCGCGCGCTGTCGGCGGCGGCGGCGCGATAGAAGCGCACGAGATCGCGCAACATGGACCAGAAGCGCGGACGCAGCGCATTCGCAGGCTGGCCGAACAGGCCGCGCAGGCCGGAGCCGGAATATTCAAGCGCGCCCTCGCGCGCGGAGACGGCGAAGGACATGTCGGTCGCATGCGTGCCCACGCCCAGATGATGCAGCAGCGCGATCAGATTGGGATAAGTGCGCTCATTATAGACGATGAAACCGGTGTCGACGGCGAAAGACTGGCCGGCGTGCTCGAGCGCAATCGTGTTGCTGTGGCCGCCCAGACGCGGCTCAGCCTCATAAATCGTGACGGAATGGCGCTTCGCGAGGAGCCAGGCGGCGGACAAGCCCGTTATGCCGGAGCCGACGACGGCGATCCGGAGCGGGCGGGACGAAACGTTCAAGGAAACCTCGCAATCAGGATAAGAGACCCAATTCGACACGAAACCTGTGACCGCGCGGTTTACGAAACGGTTCAGGCTGCGGATCAGACCGGCGGGAGCGCAGGCGCTTCAGGCGCATGTCCCTGCTATTTCCGGCGCGAATCTCCCCAAAAGGCGCGCGACGACGCGCGCGTCGGGGATCGGCGCGGGGTTGGAATGATCCGAGCCATGGGGCGGCGCGTAAAATCGTCACATCCGCGAGCGTCACGCCAAAATGCGCGCGCGGCCTGAGGAAAGCACATGTTCCTGTCGCTCGTCTTCGCTGCGGTCTTTCTCGTCGTCGCCATGTCCATGGCCTGGGCCGTGCAACGGCGCACCGGCAATTCGGGCTGGATCGACACGATCTGGTCCTTCGCCGTGGGCGGCGCGGGCGCGGGCGTCGCGCTGACCGCCGCAGGAGCCGACGGGCCCGGTCCGCGCCAGTGGCTCGTCGCCGCGCTCGCCGCGATCTGGGCGGTGCGGCTGGGCGGCTATATCGCGTTTCGCAGCAAGGGCGCCGGCGAAGATCCGCGCTACGCCTGGCTGATGCAGGAATGGGGCGAGGACGCCTCGCGCCGGCTGTTTCAATTTCTTCAGGCGCAGGCGCTCGCCGGCCTGATCCTCGTGGGCGCCATCGCCGTCGCCGCGCACGATCCCGCCCCGGCCTTGCGTCCGCTCGATCTTCTCGGCGCCCTGCTCTTCCTCGCCGCGCTCGCCGGCGCAGCTCTGGCCGATGAGCAATTGCGCCGATACCGCGCCGCCGCCGTCCATCGCGGCGGCGTCTGCGAGGACGGGCTGTGGGCCTGGTCGCGCCATCCCAATTATTTCTTCGAATGGCTGGGCTGGTGCGCCTTTCCCGTCATCGCGCTGAGCGGGGGCGCGCCCATCGGCCTGCTGGCGCTCGCCGCTCCCGCGCTCATGTATCTTCTGCTCGCCCATGTGTCGGGCGTGCCGCCGCTCGAAGCCCATATGGAACGCTCGCGCGGCGCCGCCTTCGCCGATTACCGCGCGCGCGTGAACGCGTTTTTCCCCGGCCCGCGCAAGTCGCGCGATTCCGCCGAGACTGGAGTTTCCTGATGAACATCATCGCCGCCGCCGCCCGCCTCGCGGAGCGCGCCCCCGTGCCGGATTCCCTGTCGCTTCTGGGCGTCAGCTATCTCGTGGGGCGCACCCGCCGGCGCCTGGCGCGCGAAAGCGAGGATGCGGAGACGCGCTTCGTGCGCGACATGCGCGAACGCGCCATCGCCGAACATACGGACGCGGCCAATGCGCAGCATTACGAATTGCCGTCCGAATTCTTCGGCCTGGCGCTCGGCCCGCAGCGCAAATATTCCAGCTGCTTCTATCCCAAGGGCACGGAGACGCTCGCGCAGGCCGAGGAGCACGCGCTGGCGCAGACCATCGCCCACGCCGACCTCGCCGACGGCCAGCGCATCCTCGAACTGGGATGCGGCTGGGGCTCGCTCACGCTCGCCATGGCCGAGCGGTTTCCCGAAGCGCGCATCGTCGCCGTTTCGAACTCACGTTCGCAGCGCGCCCATATCATGGGAGAGGCCGCGCGCCGCGCCCTGTCGAATGTCGAGGTCGTCACGGCGGATATGAACGTCTTCGAGGCGAACGCCACATTCGACCGCATCGTCTCCGTGGAAATGTTCGAACATATGTCGAACTGGGACAGCCTCCTGTCGCGCGCGCGCCGATGGCTGGCGCCGGAAGGGCGCCTGTTCCTGCATGTGTTCACCCATCGCAACCGCCCCTATCGTTTCGAGACGGACGACCGCGAGGACTGGATCGCCCAGCATTTCTTCACCGGCGGAATCATGCCCAGCCACGGGCTCATCACCCATTTCGCCGATCACTTCTCGCTGGAGCGCGAATGGCGCTGGAGCGGCGCGCATTACGAGCGCACGGCGCTTCAATGGCTGGAGAATTTCGACGCCCATCGCGACGAGATCACGGGATTGATGCGCGCGACCTATGGCGCGGATCATGCGGTCTGGATGCGGCGCTGGCGGTTGTTCTTCCTTGCGACCGCGGGCCTGTTCGGCCATCGCGGCGGCGAGGAATGGGGCGTCAGCCATTATCTGCTGAAGCCCGCGCCCTGAGGCGGGGGTTTAGGCCGCCGGGGCCGCGAAGGCGCGCGCCAGCATATAGCCGCCGGCGGAAGCGGCCGCCGTCAGCGCCGTGCCCCACGCCATGTCGATGAGCGTGAGCGTCGTCGTCCATGCTTTCAGCGTCGCGTGATTGGTGAGGTCGTAGGTCGCGTAGCAGATGAAGCCGAGCAGCGCGCCATAGATGAGCGCCGTGCCGACCGAGCCGGACTTCACCGCGGGCGAGACCGCGAAAATCTGGATCGCGCCGACATAGAGGACATAGAAGATCACGGCGGGCGCGACGCGGAAGCCGTCGAGCAGAATGTCGCCCAGAGCCGGGCGATAAAGCGCCTTGCCCATCACGCTCAGCCAGACGCCGTCGAGGACGAGCATCACCAGAGCAGCCCCGCCGTAAGCGTAAATCCAGAACTTCATGGCGGGCTCTCCTGTTTTTTCAATTACGGGAGCCCGACGCGAACGGATCAGCCGATCACCTCTCGCGGCAAAGCTCCAGCGCCTGCGCGAGCAGGTCGCCGCCTGCGAATCCATCGAGCAG